>JBDNDT010000069.1:0-8806 GCA_046718985.1 Cytophagales bacterium | reverse complement strand
ACTTGTGCTCCCATAATCATAACCATCTTCAAGCTTGTCAGCAGGGTAATAGTTAATGTTTTTGTAAGAGCTTAAAATTTTAAGCAAGCAAGTTTCAGGAGCAACATGCAAAATGCTGCTACCATGGGATAGCAAATTAGTTTTGTGTTTTATAAAATGCCATTGCATTCTATGGCGCGCCTTTGCTTCGTTTTTCCACGTATAAATGTGAATGTTAGCCTTTACAAAGCAATCAAAATCTTCTTCTAAAATGCAACAATGAACCTTTTTGCCATTGGTTTTTTTTCTCTGAAATTCATACAAAACTCGAAGTTTCAAAATTCGAAGTTTATATCTCAAAGAAAACCGGAGAAGTTTTTTAGTGAGGTGGGTGATTTTTTGTTTTAACATTCGATTAGTTCAATATTCTCAAATGTTCAAGAATTTGATATTATCTTGAGAAAGCAATCATTAATTTAGTTCTAATTTAAAACACATTTTTAATAGGGAAGAATGAAATGGGTGAAAGAAAGGAATAAAAAGAAAAAAAGCCGGTTTTTTAGCCGGCTTTTCAAAAAATACTTCAATTGAATTTTATATTCTTCTCAATTAATATTTAACGATTTGTTGCAAGTGAATTCTATTCCCTGATTCATCATAAACAGACAACAAATAAACCCCTGATTTCAAATGACCGATATTCAAAGATTCTGAAGGATTTGATTCGGTGTGAACCAAAAGCCCTTGAATATTCAAAACTTCAACTTTAGTGATGTTATTTCCATTATCTTTCAAATGAATAATATTTTGAGTTGGGTTTGGAAACACTTCAACTGAAACATTCAATCTGCCACCTATCAAATTGGTGGTTTGGTCTTTAGCCACATAAACATTGAAAGGATAACTTGTTGCATTGCAACCACCGGATGAAACAGTCAAAGTGTATGTTGCATTTTTCAAAGAATCTGCAAAAATAGCCGAAGTTCCACCTTTCACCACACCATTTTCTTTCCACTGATATGTGACGCCTGATTGTGGAGTTGTACCCAATTTTCCCTGACTATTGATGAATAATGTAGGCATGGTAGGACCATTTTTCACAGTTACTGTAGTATCAGCATAATTGACAAAACACTCGTTTTTTTGAAAAACTGCTAAGTTAAACGTTCCTGATTTTTTGAAATTAACATAGCCCAGAGAATCATTGCTTTCAACCGTTGCCGATGAATCATTCACTGACCAAAACAATTTTCCATACTTATTCACTCTGTAAATTTGTTCACCCGGACAAGGGTTTAAATTTCCAATGATAGGCTTTAAATTTACTAAATCTTCGCATGCCAAATTTTTATGAATTTTGATTTCTTCTTCTGTGAGTGCACGTTTGTAAAAACGAAGGTCATCAATAGATCCTTTAAGCTGAGAAACTAAGTTTCCTCTAACCCCACCACTTTCACAGGCATAACCTGCTCCAATCACAATTCGTGGAACACTAGAATTTATTGCTTTTCTTAAATCTGTTGACAAAGATTGGTTGAAAATTTTAATCCCATCAATATACACCTCTAAAAACGCAGTTGTTTCTTGAACTCTTCTAATGAGTATAAGTGAAATAAATTTTGATTTTTTAGTGTTTTTATTGATTTCATACAATCCATTTACAGTACCTGAACCAAACACAGTTGTAGGCCTTGATGCAAATGCTAACATATTTTCTTTAATTGCAATCCCAATGTTATCACTTATGTTACCATGCGGACATCCATATTTACTCCAAATCTGTGCAATTTGATCATTTCTCTCATTTTCAAACTTGCAAACTGCTGCTAACGTATAAGAACCATCTTGAGGTACATTAAAAGAATTCCCCCAATTTGATATTTCAATGACATCATCAATACCGTCAAAAGACAATGCCGTGTTATTGATTCCTTTAGCTCCTTTTGAAAAGACGGGGTTACCTTTAACAAGAATGTTTGCGGTTGGAATCTTTCGGTCTTCAATTTGGTTGTCGAAAGTTAAATGAGACACTAAAGAGTCCTCAGAAATTCCTTGTGAAAAGCTAGCACTTATGCAAGCAAATGCGATTAGATTGTAATAAGATTTTTTCATGTTTTAAAAATTTTATATTTCAAATCTATAACAAAGAAAATAAAAAATCAAAGTAAGATTAATTTATTTGATTATTTTTTAAGTAATATAATTAAATTTATATAACAAAAAAAAAGAAGAAACACGCAACTAAAACCAAAGCAACACATTTTAATTTAATAAGTTATTTTATTCTCATTTTCAAATATAAGCTCTATCAAAAAGTGTTATTCGTATATAATTCAACACTTTAAATCTTTTGACTCGATTTATGCAATAGGACTTATATTTTGTCTGTTTGTTGCTCATTATCGAATTATTTCTAATACAAAACATTATAAGCTTTCTCAAAATAAGGGTTTAAAACGATTGAGTACAAGCTTCTGTAAACATAGCATTCATTCTTTTTTGCATAATCCAGGTTTAAACATTTCAACTTTTTTAAATTAGAAAAAGATTCTAATTTGCTAAAGTTTTTTAAAATGATTTTAGAGTAATCAAGTTGAGTATATGATTAGATTATTTAAATACCTCTCTTACCTCCCACTATACACTTCTTTTAAACTCTATATTCTTTACAAACTTAGCTTTAAAAAATGCTACAGAATAAATTTCAAGGGATTAAAGATAAAATTAAGACCAAAAACAACGGATTTCAATTTGATAAACCAAATATATTTTGACAAGCAATATGATACAAAAGATTTAATATCAAAAGAACCTAATTTAATTATTGATTTAGGTGCAAACATTGGAATAACATCAATTTATTTTTCTCAAAAACACCCTTTATCAAGAATTATTTCTTTAGAACCAGATTCTGATAATTTCGAACTGTTAGAGTACAATTGTAAAACTTTAAAAAATGTAACACCTTTACAGCGAGCTATATGGAACAAAAACATTGACTTGGTTCTAAACAAGGATATAACTCCTGTAGGATCATTTGTTAATGAGTCAAAAAAAGGCATAGAGCAATCCATAGTTAAAGGAATAACAATGGAGAGCCTAATCAAAGAATTCGATATTGAATTTATTGATATTCTAAAAATTGACATAGAAGGTGCAGAATACCAGCTATTTTTAGAAAACACAGATTGGTTAAAAAAAGTAGGTTGCATAATGATTGAAACACATGATAAGAAAGTTCACGGAACTTCTCATGTGTTATTTAAAAAAATGTTGGAATACAATTTTAAACTTTCAGTTAAAGGAGAAACGTTAAGATTCTATAATATTACAATGAAAGAAAACTAGTGTTTAATTAACGATTTGAAAGTTGATTTTGCTTCATTCATGTAAAAAATGGAAATTATTGAGATTGCGACTAAAAATTGACTTATCTCAAATAAATAAAAGTTATTTCCAATGAAAACAAATAGTATTATGTATGTAAAAAAATATAATGAAGGAGCAACATATAAGTTATTAAATTCCTTTGTGACTGTATTAACTTTTACATAATCAATATGTAAAAACACCAATAATCCTATTTTTGAAATATAAAATGAAATAATGGAACCTTGTAAACCGAAATTGCTTATTAATATTACACTTGATATTAAATGAATTATTGCAGATTTTAAAAATGATGACAAAAGGGATGCTGTATTTTTATTGTAATAGACTTGAAAAGTATATAAGTTGTATAAATGCCTAAATAGCAAACCAATTAATAATAACTGAGAAATCCATATTACATCTAAGTAGTCTTTCTTGTGAAGAAAAACATTGACAAAAATTGGAATAAATAAGGTTATAATAGATGTCAAGAGAATTGTGGACATTGAGAAGTTACCATTCATTAAGAGTTCAAATTGTTTATTTTCAGTTGTTAAGTGATTATGGGTTGACCATTTTTTATAAATTTTTGGTGCAACAATTGCTGAAAAGCCATTTTGAATAAGTTCAAGAGGTATCACAAGTTTCATCGCTAAATCATATAATGCAACATTTGAAGGCTTGTCGAAATGCATGATAACAAAATTGTTAAAATAATTAAAAATCCAATTGCTGAGATTTAAAATTACTAATGGTATGCAATAAGAAAATAGTCCACTCAGACATTTAGGATCAAACAAAAGCCCATAATTTGTGTGAATGTTATAGATAACAAATAAGCTTATAATAGTTGCTGAAATAAGCCTACAACAAATTATGCCATCAATATCTACATGGAAGCATAATAGATAAATTAAATTAAGAGAGATGTTAAGAAGAAAAAAGCTACTGTTTAAAATAAAATATTGTTTAATATTCTGCTTGTGAATTAATAATGTGGTTTGGTTCTTAAAAATGGAATTCATCACTGCGGTTATTCCCGATAACATTAGCAATTCTGTTCTGATAAAATCAAAAATCCCTAATAAAGACAACATCTTAAAAAAGACAAACAGTATTAACAAAAAAAACAGGCCAAATAAAAGCTGTGCAATTGACCCTGAAGATACAAGCTTATTGTAATCATGAATGGATTCTGATGTTTTATAATGGTTGATTGCAATGAACGTCTCTAAGCTAAAAGAAACAATAATCTGAAAAAGTAATGTTAAAGAAATATACAATGCTAATAGACCATACGACTCAACGGAAAGAAACTTTGTATAATATGGAACCAAAATAAAACTACTGAGCAAAGGCAAAGTACCTACCAAAGTCACAGCTAAGCTTCTAAAAGTTGTAGTTTTAAAGAATTTTAAGACTTGATTAAAAGACATGATTACATATTACTATGGTTACCTAAAAAAGTATTCATGTAATTTTCTAGACAGTGTTTCATAGAGAATTTTTTGAAAGCTTCTCTAGCGCATGTTTTTTTTTCCAAGAGCCAATTTTTATCTAAATTTTTTTCCATTGAATTTTGCAATGAATCAACACAAACCATTCCTTTTTCATCAAATTCTAATAAATCTCCCGCAACTTCATTGTTGTTTGCTAATAACATATTCGGAATATCTCCAATTCTTGTTGAAATAACTGACAATCCGGCTGAAAGGTACTCTATTATTGAATTTGGCAAACTTTCACCTTTGAATGAAGTTGGTAACAAACCTACATCTGAAATCATTAAATACTTGATTGGGTCTGATTGATATCCTAAGAAAATAACTTTACTGCATTTATTCTTTTTCTTCAATTCCTCTAAAACCTCGCCTTCTCCAATTAATAACAAAAAAATATTTTTCGACTTATCATATAGTTTTAAAAAAGCATCATAAGCCACAGCCCACCCCTTGCTTTTATCCCCTCTGGCAACCATAATGAACCCTATCTCTTCTTCACCCAATCCAAGGTCTGACCTTTTAATTCTATTTGAATCAATTGGATTTTGAAAACCATAATATATTTTAAATATAGGCTTATCAAATGTATCAAACCATTCTAGAAATTTTAAATTTTTTTCTGATGCGATAACTATAGCATCAGCTCGATTTAGTGTTTTTTTTCTTTTATTAACATTAAGACCAAAGTTTGATTCGTAACTTCCATGCATTGAAATAACAAATCTAATACTAATATTCTTCAAAGCTCTTGCACATAGTGTATCAGCAGCCATCAAATGAGAGTTTACGATATCAATTTTTTCTCTGATTAAAATTGACTTTAAAAAAAACTTTCTTATGTGGTCAATAAAAAAATTAAAAAAAACATAAAGTTGATTAGGTAAAACATTCAACAATCTAAGTAGAATGTTTTTGCCAAAATCAATAAAAACTAACTCTTTAGGCAGAACCCCAATTGATAGCTCTTTAGAATTAATACCTTTGTATGATAGATTTATCAGATATACTTTGCAATTATCATTATAAAAAGTCAAAGCTTTTGCCAATCTAACAGCAAATATTTCAGCACCTCCTACATGAAGACTCTTTATAACAATTGCAATTCTGTACTCCTTATTTTTTTTCATCAAATAGTTGAAAAATTTCTTCTTTTCTTCTTTCTTTTTTAAATTTTGTTTTGATTTTTGTTCGAGATTTATCTGTTAAATCCTCAAAATTATCAAACGCTTTTAATATCATCTCCTTTGCTAAATTTACATCTCTTTTTTCTATAATGAATCCACAATCTTCTACAATTTCTCTAAGGCTTGCTATGTCTGTTACAACTGGTACGCAACCACAAAGCATGCCTTCACATAAGGCATTTGGAAGACCTTCAGATAATGATGGCACAAGTATAATCTTAGACTTTTGATAATAACTTAACAAATCATTTTTGTTTAACTTTTTTATAAATTTGACACTATGGTGTCTAACTAAATATTGTTTTGGTATATGAAATTCATCTACACCGATGATATAAAATGTTGTATCGTATAGTTTTTCAGCAATCTCAAGAGCAAAATCCACCCCTTTAACCAAAAACCTTTTTAAACTGTTAACAGAAGCCACTAAGATCACACTGTTTTCTCTATCGATTTTATTTTCTGATTTCCAAAAATCTGAGTCATATGACGTAGGAATGACTCTAAATTTATCATTTGTTAAATTGACAAAATTCATCACACCAGTTTTAAATGGTTTATTAGGATTAGGATAATGGTTCGATGCATTAATAAGTGATTTATCAACTGGTAAAATATAGCTTGATAACTTTAAGCTCAATGAAGCCATAAAAAATCTAATTTTGTTTCTTTTATTTAATACACCATAATTAATTTCTGGAATATAGGTTGAGTCAACACCACCTAATACAATATAACTTGTGCTTCTTTTGATTGAAAAAAAAAGTACAGGTAAAAAAGTGTGGTAATCACAAAACCAAACGAAAAGCTTTGAGACACCAAAACAATTTTTAAAAAACCAAAATAACAGTCTGAACTGCTCCAAAATCATTGGATACAAACTTTTAGACAAATTAAATTCAAATTCATATATGTCATATCTCTCAGAAATTGTTAACAAATCACTTTGAACAAATGTATTCTTACCTGTGTGAATAAATATAAGTTTTTGTTTTTTCATTAAGTTGTAAAAAAAAATTTCTATTAAGATTTAATAAAACATCCAAAACTACAATCAATTTAGCAACCATCAACAACTTTGAAGCTTATTTAACAATAATTAATTTAACACAATATAAATATTAAGATTAAATTAAATTTGAAAAACAGACCTTATGATTTTAATTGTTCTATGTCTATATTGCAATATGCACATCAAACTCTACTGTTTCTAAAAAAACTCATTTACCACAAAAATAAAAACATTTAATATCTATCCCCCTCCCCCTCAACCACCAAACCCCATCTGAATGCCCAAATCCATCTGATTTTGGTTTTGTAAGCTTTGAAGAGGTCTTTTAGTTCTTCTTTTCGAAAACCTCTTAGGACACTCAATGGTGCATCATTCTTCACCAATGGTGATCTTGAAAACAACCCGGTTAGCAGTTTTATGCCATAATATGCTAATGGATGCCTGTGTAAATCGTTCACCACTAAACCATATCTTGAGTTTTCAACCGCAATCTTCACCAACTCTTTGATTTTTTCATCGCTCAAATGATGGCAAAACAATGCTGTGATGGCAATGTCGAATTTCAAATCCAATTGTGGAATTTCTTCAAATGAAGCACACACCCATTGGCAATTTTTAAGCTCCGGATGGCTTAATTTGGCAAAATCAATGGCTTCTTGTTTCAAGTCCAACCCTATAAACTGAAAACGATAACCTTTTTTCTTAGCCCAAGTGTTCAAGACTGAAATATTATCACCTCCTCCGCATGCTATGTCCAAAATGATTATTTCCTGATTATGAAGATTATGTTTTTTCACAAATTGTTTAATGCCCAGAATTGTGGTGAGATGGCCGCCTAACCATCTGTTAATCAAACTCAACTCCTTGAGATTCCGGTTCAGGAGATGGCTCGGAATGTTTTCTTCGTCGAGCATTTCTTTTTTTGAAGATCTTTTTGAAAAGTCTGCCATGTTTTTTAGAACTTAATTCAGGTTGACTCAAGGATTCAGCTTTTTTTTTTCATCATACCTGTTCATGGCAAGATAAATGGCATCGTGAATGGTGGTTCTGACATTCAATGTCACCAATTTTTTGTTGTCAACCGAAGGATATGTTCTGTTGGAGATGAACACGTAAATGAGGTTATATTTTGGGTCAACCCAAACACAGGTGCCGGTGAAGCCTTGGTGTCCATAAGTTTTTGTACTTGCCATTTTCGAAGTCGGTCCTCCACCTGCCAATTCAGGCTTGTCCCATCCCAAGCCTCTTCTGTTGTCTATCATGTGTCTTTTTCTAAAGTGTTCCACTGTGCCGGTTTTGAAAAAACGCTCATCACCATAAAAGCCATCTTGTAAGTTCATCTGAAGCAAAATAGCCAAATCATTGGCATTTGAGAACAATCCGGCGTGACCTGCTACACCACCAAACATTGCAGCCCCTTCATCATGAACCGTTCCTTGAATGATTCTTTTCCTGAACATCTTGTCACTTTCTGTTGGCACACAATCATCAAAATCATAACCGTTCAATGTTGGATTAAATGTGCTGTGCGACATGCCCAACTTTCTGTAAAGTTCATGGCAGAACTCATCCAAAGGCATTTTCAAGTGCTTTTCAACGACTTTCTGGAGAATGTAAAACCCTATATCGCTATAACGGTATTTATAACAAGAGTCTTTTTTGCTCATCAATGGAGCTTCCACTGTCCATTTCCAGACAGAATCTTTCAATGAGGGAATGGCATATAAATTAGGTGCAACCAGCATTGTGTGGATGCT
>JBDNDT010000068.1:0-8916 GCA_046718985.1 Cytophagales bacterium | reverse complement strand
CCCGGTGTTCCTAGCGAGCAAGAGGTGATGGAAAAAGGCATTGACACAGCAGAGATGTTGAAACTGCAAATGCAAAAGATTGAAGAACTCACACTTTATGTGATTGAATTGAAAAAGAAAATTGAACTCTTAGAGAAATAAAAAATGAGAAACATTGTAGTAATAGTAGGAATAAGCTTGTTGATAGCAACAAGTTGCAAGCCCAAAGAAAAAGCACCTGACCCTTGCGCCTCACAGAAACCTGTGAGTGCGGGGTTTAAGATTCAAGAATCCAGAATGGGGATTTTGATTTCAGAAGACTATGATACAGTGCGAGGCGGAGCATTGTTTGTGGCAGATATTGATGATGCTAAATATACTTGGCTCATAGGTGATGGAGTATATCATGAAAAAAGCCAATACATCAGTTTTGGAGGGAGTGTTCCCTCTGACGAAGCCGTGCCTGTGACATTGATTGTTGAAAAAGAACCCAATCTAAGTTGCTTTCCGACAGACAATGGCAAAGACACATTGACTCGCTTGGTTTGGAACAATTATGATCACAGTTTCATTAATACACCAATTAAAGGTTATTTGATTAATGAACCAAATAAAGAAATTGAAATCAGAATAGTCCAGGGCTATTTTTCACGAATGGAAGCTGAAAAAGATTGGTTTTTAATTGTTGGTTTAAGATATCCTAAAGATACAATTATCATTCAATCTGGACCTACTGGTGGTGGATCTGTTGGTGGTTATAATAGAATAATTTTTGAAGGTGAATGTGATGTCAGATATTATAATGAGATTGTCGCGGGAATTAATGAAGACCGTGAAATATGTCCTAAAGGTGAAATTAGAAGAAAGGGCAGGCAAATAGAAATAGATTTGATGGAAAGGAAAAAAGCAATCATTGGAAATAGGCTAACAGCAGTGGATGTTAGATTGCATCAGTTTAAAGGTACTTATTAAATTTTAGAAAAAATGAGAAAATTTTTAATGATTTGTATTTTTACAGCCTTCTATTTAGTAGATGTAAGAGCACAGTGTTTGCCAAAGGGTATAAGCACAAATCCTGCTTCTCCTCTTAACAATGAAAGACCAGATCAAAAAAATTTTGGTTTCAATTGGATGAATGGACCAACATGGTTATATTATGACGTTAGTAATAATCGAACTCGATTGTTTAACTCACCCTATCATGTAGCTTCTGTTGAAATGGAGACTTACCATTTAGCTAGAGGAACAGAAAGTGACTATAAGCCACAAGATGGATGGGAATTGCTGAAAGTTAAAATGGGAATGTTAAATAGTGGAAGCAATAGCAGTTCTCATATTATTTTACCTTATGCGATTTTATACAACAAATATAGAGGTCTGCTGAGAATTTTTGCTAGTGTGCCGATATCGAATGCAAATCTCATATATATAAGCCTGAACTATAATGAGAATCAAATCAATAATCTTTTCGCAAATCATCTCTTTTCTAGTGGAATATTCAATAATACGATTAATCCTAAAGCTTTAGACCAGCTTGCGACGCCAAATGTAGGGTCATTTGCTCAAGCAATAAATGAACTAGGTCATACCGAATTTATTTACGCCGATTTTGCAGTGAATTATGATCCTTGTGTTTGTTATTTTGATTCTAAATTTAATGTTCATTTTCATGCTGTTAGCAAAGCTTATTTAGTAGCTGATGGAATGATCAACGGGGAGATTACTCAACAAACCGAAAATGATCCAAACAAAAAAGTGAAAGGAATTAAAAAAATATTAGGTTCTGCAACTAAGGTAGTTGCAGGTGTCGTTGGATTAGCGTTTGGTGATTTTGCAGCTGTTGGAGCAACCGGATCTAGTTATATGGAATTATGGCAAGGTTTAATTGAGTTTGCCGATTTGCACCCAAATGATAGAAGAAACATTAGTAATTTATTAACTTTTTTCAAAGACAACAATGATGCTTTTGATGAACAATTTGAAACTGAAAGAGGTTCAAATGGAGGTTTAAAAATATCAGGAAGTCCAACAAAATTTGCAATGAATATCATTGATAAGTTTACCAATAGGGCAATAGCTAGATATGGTGAACCTAATACCAATACTATGTTAACTGGTACAATAAGATTAGCTGGACGTATTGAACAAATACAAGAAATTGTAACCGTGTCAAGGGAATTATCAACACCTGGTAGTAAGTGGTCTGCAACTAATCCTGAGGATGCCAATTTTAATCCTCAGTTCAATCAGCATGGTGTGAGACTTCCTGAGTATCCAGCCTATAACGAAGCTCTTGGTGTTTACGGTTTCTTACAAACCCCAATTGTAGAAAAAATAATTAAAAGGGAGACGCTTGCCAGATCTGATTACAGAACTTTCGAGTGGAAAATTGATCCAAACAGTATAAAAATTGCTGTTAACCCTGCCTTAAACATAGATTGGTCAAAATCTGAAACGAAAGTTGCTTTACAAATTAAACTTAAAAGTCCAAAAACAATTTTTCCGGATTTTACTCATTATGATTTGGATGATACAACATCTCTTGATTACCAAAAGTATTTGTCAGATTTAGATTATGATAGGGTCAGATATTATGGAATGGAGCCGATTTACAGGAACTTTTCTAGTGATTATTATGACACTACTGTTTTTTTAACTGATTTTGTTGATTTGAAATGTATAAATAAACTTAGACCTCACTATCATGACAGAGGTATGTGGCATGGTGACAGAATAAATGGTGACAGAGTTGAATTAAAGTTTGTTTTTGATTTATATAGCAACAATCTTGACTCACGAGGTAAACCAGTTTACATACATCACTCTGTTACAATGCCAGTTAACAGGGTAAATACTTTTGGAAACACCACATTTGCGCTGATGGAGTTAATTCAAAGTGGACAACAACTCGGTACTTATGGAGATTATGGAGTAATTAGTGGAAACAAGTTATATACTTCACCAAGCAGTTACAAAAACATTAATCTTGTAAAAGTCATTAATGCCAATATCAATACATCAGGAAATGGAAGTTTGGACGTGGTTGGTGGAAGAATAGTTGAAGTGAAAGAATCTGTGATTTCAGGTGAAGTGGTTTTGAGAAATTATGATGATTTTCAGAATTTTACTTGCACTTCTGTTGATTTGGTATCCTCATCATACATACAAGGTTTTTGCACAGGAAATGAATACAAAGCCAAAAAAGTGCCTCAATCTACACGAGTTGATTTTGAAGGTTCACCAGAATCTTCTCCTGATTTTGAAATCACCCCCTTCCCCAACCCTGCTAGTGATTATACCTCATTCAGTTTGGGAAATGCGGAGAAATTTTCGTTGCAGTTGTTTGACTTAACGGGCTTGAGACTTGAGGTGAATCCTGAAATTGAAGTGCAAGAAAATGGTTCAGTTCTAGTGTTACCTACTGCGCACCTAACTTCCGGTGTTTATATCTATTCACTGGAGGTGGATGGGAAAACCCACAAAGGAAGATTAGTGGTGGTGAGGTAATATTATTAATGTTAAATTGCCACATGCTTATAAAGCATGTAGCTTTTTTCGTTTATGAAATTTCTATATCTATTTGTTCTGTTTTCCATTTCTCTCTTTGCATCACACATTGTGGGAGGAGATATCACCATTGCACAAAAACGATTAAATTCTGATGAGTATAGGCTTCAACTCACACTGCTTTTTGACGACATCAATGGCGAACCTAACGCAGAAGATGAATATGTTTTAGTTTATGTTTTGAACAAAATCACCCATCAATACATTGGAGTTCATTATCTTCCCAGGATTTCTAACAGAGCGTTTTTGCCTTTTTCTGACACCTCATGCACGCCATTAATGGCAAGAACTAGAATAATTGTCTATGCCGCAAACATCAAAATTAACACCCAATACTCCCAAGAACTTTATTGGGTATATGACCGTTGTTGCCGGAATACTTCTGTGGTCAATATTCTAAATTCTGCCAATACCGGAACTTTGTTTTACACAGAAACTACTGCACTTTTTCAAAATGGAGGATATGTAAATTATTCCTCACCTCAGTTTAATCGTTTGGTAGGGGATTACAGCTGTGCCGGGTTTGGTTTTGAGCTTGATTTCAGTGCCGTTCATTCAGTTGGAGATTCTTTGGAGTATGAATTAGTTTCACCGATTGCAGGCAATTCAACTTTTGATGCCCCTGTTCCTACTGCTAAACCCGGTTCTTATCCTAAAGTGTTGTTTGCTTTTAATTCAGATTCAGTCCGTTTTTTAGGTAATTCTATCACCATTGACCCAAAAACTGGAGTGGTTAGAGGAAAAGCCGATTTTGCGGGTTTTTATGCTTTTGCAGTGAAAGTGTCTCATTATAAAAATTCAGTTTATCAGGGAAGTGTAACCCGTGAATATCAATTGGTAGTGAAAGCGGATTGTGACTTAGCTCCATCTCCAAATGCTTATGTTTTGATTAATGGAAGAAAACTCTCAACAGGTGATTCGTTAACAGTCACAGATTATTCTAATCTACAAGGACTGTTGATAATCAAAGACAGTTCGGCCAGGGTATTCAGTGATTTGTCTTTGTCAAAGCCCATTATGGAAGGGGTCTTGTTAGAGTCTAAGTACTTATTCAAAGGAGATTCATTACAACATTTTTTTCAAATTCCGGCATGTCATCCGTGGAAAAAAGACAGCGTATATCCCTTTAAGTTTGCTGTTTCCTCAAATCGCTGTCCTTTTTGGGTGAGGGATACGCTCATATATTTTTTTCGTTTTTCTTTTGAACCCCCGCTTTTGCCTCATCCAATTTCAAGTCAGAACCAAAATATTATTATAGAGCTAAATGAAGAACAATTCTGGAATGTATCGGCAAATCCCAATCATAAAAAGGGATGGACTTGGGCATTTGATCTTAGTCAGTCAAAATCTGTGTTTCAAAAAAAGGAAAACGACCAATCTTTGTCTTTACGATACATCCCGGATTGTGATGATTTTAACAAGGCTGATGTTTCATTTTTTTGGTGGATAAAAGACAGCCTTTGTGAATACAGAACTTCAGACACCTTGAGAATAAACTTCAAGCCGGAATTCAAAGTTAATGATTTTGTTATGCCCAATATCTTCACCCCAAATGGGGATGGCCTGAATGATTGTTTAGAAATCGGGAAAAAAAACAAGCCCTGTGATGGTGATTTTGAGCATTTTTTACTCATCAACAGATGGGGAAAAGTGGTTTTTAAAAGTCTAAACCCGATTGCATGTTGGCAGGCTGGTGAGTTAGAGACCGGTGTATATTTCACTGAACTCAAGTTTAGTCGTCAGAAATATAAAGATTGGTTAGAAATTAGAAGATGAATGGATTTGAAATTTTTCAATTTATTAAGTTCAATGGTTCAATCATGAGACAATTTAAGTTTAGTTTTCCTTCACTTGTAAAAAATGCAATATTTTTAATTAAAGTCATTGTTTTCTCAATGCTTTTTCAAGGCTGTGGTGGTTGCCCTTTGTTCAAAAATGAGGAAAAACGTTCTGAAAACATGGAGTTTCACGCCGTGAATTATTGGAATGTGTATGAAAATCAAAACAGAAAGTATGTTTTTGTGAACGAACTCGGTGATAGAGATACATTAAGGGTGATGTCTTTTGGTCTTGTGAACCAAAAAGTGAACATGTGTAATGATTATAGTAAAGCTTTAAAGATAGAGCTGGTTTTTGACCGATTCGGTTTCAATATGGACTATTCTGTGCGTAATCTCATTTTTTTTGCGGGTTATTTTGGAGTTCATTTTCAAAGAAGTGGAGAAATAATAGATGTGAATTATTGTAAAAAAACATCTGAACGGTCAAATTACTGCAATTATAATACGGGCGTAAGGGAATCTGTTGATACTTTGTGCTACAAGAACACCCAGAACTGGCAAGATTACTTTGATGTTGTGGTAGCTAAAAATCAGGGAATAGTAGAGATTTTGTTGCCCAATGACAAGTTTTTTAGGTTGGAGTCGGTTGTTGAGTAGTGAGATGAAATAAAAGGGTATTTAAAAAAAACATATTTCCTCTAGATCCTTTTTTAGTTTTTTTAACTGTAATACATTCACTTCAAATGATCTTATTCACTTGCCTCAAATTTCAGATAAAAAATCACTTATAATTATCAGTAAATCCTAAAAGTAAACTCAATTCCTCCCAAAATAAACCGCAACCGGCTTTCTGAGGGTTTGGGTTGTGCCGTTCATGTTGAAAACTTCAATATGAAACACATAATATCCTACCGGGGCTTTGTTTCCCATATCATCACTTCCATCCCATTTGTAAACACCCTCTGTGCCCATCAGTTCGTTTCTGACAATGTGTTTCACAATTCTACCCCTTGAATCAATCACTTGAATGCTTCCCATAAAACCTGTTTCGTCAAATTTATAATTCAGATAAGCGAAATCATCCCAACCATCGTTGTCAGGACTAATCACTCTTGGGCTAACCTCAAAACTGTTTTCAAAATCCAAAGCATAGTTTCTTTGTTGTGAGTTGGGCAATCCCGGTGTGGCATATCCCACACTAGCAGCCGCAGAATGCCAATTTTCTCTTAAATTCTCAGGCAGTGAAAATGAGACCCTTTCCAAAGAAACACCCTTACGATTGTCAACCATAGCATGGTGAAAACGCCTGTTGTAAAAGAATTTTTGTACTAAGCTGTCGCGATCATTGAAAAGCAAAACAGTTGAACTATCAGCCAAATATGCAGGAATTCTGTTGGCTTGATGTAAACTGCTGTCAGGTGTTCTGGGGTAATTGTCTTTGATGTTTTGGGCATTGTCTGTGATGGCAAGATAATTGCCGGGTTTCAAAATCAAATTTTCAGTGCTGATGGGATGTTTTGAATCCACCAAACCATCTCTCAACCTAGCCAATGACCATCCGTTGAGGTTGATAAATTTATTGCTTGCATTGTAAATCTCTACAAAATCGTTGCCACCTGTTCTGGGGTCAAACAACACTTCGCTAAGCAAAACATCGCCTTTTTCATCGGGCTCACTCAGGTTGATAGGAATGATGGTTTCAGCCATCAAATTCCCTACACAATCACGTATTCCATTGATTTTTAATTGATAAATGGTTTTCGGCTGAAAATCAAAATTGGTGCTTAATGAAATTTCTTGGTTGAAAATTCCTGATGTTCTAATGCCGGTTGTTGCAAATGAGTTGTTTTCAGGCCAGGTGAATGTTGCACTAACGATTGATAAACTATCCAGCGGTTCATGGGCTTTCAAAATCACCGTGTTTGGATTCGAAGCAAAAGCCAAACTAATGTTTGGAGCTGTTAAATCAGGGTTTGAAGTGGCTATTGAATTTTTTCTACAGGGTGTGCCACCATCAGGATGATTGGATGATGCCCAATTCCCTTCTCCTTTACATGGATTTTGGGTGTCCACCATTTCTAAAGTCCATCCTCCTTCATTTTTGAGATTACTTTCATGCCATGTGTCAGAATATTCCACAGCGTGGATAACTCCTTTTTGGCTTGAATGTAAATAAACCAATTTGCCGGAATTGGTGAGGGTAGGAACGCTTGATAATCCAAAAACCCTACCATACTTTTCAAAGAGTGTTGCTCTGGAAGTGCTTGTGATTAAAACATATTCATCCGGCATAATTACAGCAGTGTTGGGGAATCTTGCGAAACTTCGACCATCAGTGAATGACAATCCTTCTAAACTCAATACATCTTTGGTTCTGTTCCAGATTTCTACAAATTCAGCTTCGGGCAAGCTTACTACCGGAGATTCGTCTGCCATGATTTCGGTGATGAGGATTTCAAATTTTTCAGGTGTGCGTCCTCTACCAAAAGTACCTGTGAAGTCATCCATAGGATTTCCTACACAATCTTTCAATCCTTTGATTTCCAAGCTGTAAATTTTTCCGGTTTCCACTTTGCTAATGGAAATACTAACGGATTGGTTAAGGGTTGATATACTGTTTAAGCTTAAACCACTTAAAGTGTAGCTTTCTGAATTACCTGCCAATGGCAAATCAATGTTTTGGGAGAAATTGATGACTAGTGTTGAGTCGTTAGGTAAGGAAAGACTAGTTACACTCAGTTTTTCAGTAAATCCTGAAGTTGAATTTACTGAATTGATTTTTCCGGGTGTTCCGCCCGTGGGGTCTATGGAAGCCATCCAATTCACTCCGCCTAAACAGTTTTGGTCAGGATTAATCATTTCCAAAGTCCAGCCGCCATCGCGTTTCACATTGTCACGATACCAGGTGTCAGAATAAGTCACTTGGTCAATCAATTCTAAATCAGCACGTCTTAAAAATAGAGATTTTCCACTGTTGGTGAGGCTGGGGAAAGAGGAGAGAGCAAAAACTTTTCCGAAAGAGGTAAATAAATTGCCTCTGGTTGAACCGCAAACAATGGCATATTCATTGGGCAAAAGCACAGAACCTGCTGGGAAGTTAGCTCTTGAAGTTCCGCCATCATTCAAGAAAACACCGTCTAAGCTCAATACCTGATTAGTTCTGTTCCATATTTCTACAAACTCAGCTTCGGGCAAACCTACCACAGGGGTTTCGTCGGCCATGATTTCGGTGATGAGGATTTCAAATTTTTCAGGCGTACGTCCTCTGCCAAAAGTTCCTGTGAATTCATCCATAGGATTTCCTACACAATCTTTCAATCCTTTGATTTCAAAGCTGTAAATTTTTCCGGTTTCCACTTTGCTAATGGAAATACTAACAGATTGGTTATTACTCGTAATGCTGTTTAATCTTAAACCACTTAAAGTGTAGCTTTCTGAATTTCCTGCCAATGGCAGATCAATGTTTTGGGAAAAATTGATGACTAGTGTTGAGTCGTTAGGTAAGGAAAGATTAGTTACACTCAGTTTTTCAGTAAATCCTGAAGTTGAATTTACTGAATTGATTTTTCCGGGTGTTCCGCCCGTGGGG
>JBDNDT010000067.1:0-9049 GCA_046718985.1 Cytophagales bacterium | reverse complement strand
CACTTTTGATGGTGTCAAACATCAGGTTTGTTTCTTTGAAAAAATCAAGAATGAGAATCAGTAATCAGTTTAAATTTATTTTACTCATTTGTTCGATTAGTTTGTTTATGTTGATGAAAGCTTTCTCAGGAATTGCTATCATGCTTGTTTACATAGCACTTTCGTTGTTGCATGAAAAAAAGACCGGCACAGTTGGTGGTTAAAGTTTTTTTCCTTAATTTCGCACCCTGAAAGAAATTGATAAAAATGTACCTTACAAAAGAATTCAAAGCGGATATTTTCGAAAAGAACAGTCTGCAAAAGACATCAAAAGACACAGGTTCAGTAGAATCACAAGTAGCGTTGTTTACAAGTAGAATCAACGAAATCACCCAACATTTATCACAACATCCAAAAGACAATTCTTCAAGAACCGGCTTGCTAAAGCTTGTTGGAAAAAGAAGAAGATTGTTGGATTATGTGCAAAGAAATGATATAGAGAGATATAGACAATTGATTGCCAATCTAGGCATCAGAAAATAAGACTCAAAATTTTTCGTTCATGAGGGGGCATTTGTCCCCTCTTTTTCATTTATAATTAATTACAAAAGACATGAGTCTAAATGTCATCACAAAATCCATCACATTGCCAGATGGTAATACAATCAGCATAGAAACAGGAAAATTAGCCAAACAAGCTGATGGTTCAGTGGTTTTGAAATGTGGCAAAACCATGCTTTTAGCCACAATTTGTTCAAAAACTGAAGTAGGAGAAAATGTAGATTTTTTGCCGTTATCGGTTGATTATCAAGAAAAATTTGCTGCCGTTGGTAGATTTCCGGGTGGTTTTTTGAAAAGAGAATCCAAACTTTCTGATTACGAAGTGTTGATCAGTCGTTTGGTTGATAGGGCTTTGAGACCTATTTTTCCTGAGAATTATCATGCAGAAACGCAAGTTTATATCCAATTAATTTCATCAGACAAGGATGTTCCATCTGATGCATTAGCGGCATTTGCAGCTTCGGCGGCAATTATGGTTTCTGATATACCATTCAATGGCCCGATTTCGGAGGTAAGAGTGGTGAAGCATAACGGAACTTATTTGATCAATCCTAAGCCTGAAATTATTGCAGAAGCTACCTTAGACCTGATTGTTGCAGCAACCCAAAAAGACATCATTATGGTGGAAGGTGAGTGTAAAGAAGTTTCTGAGATTGAGATGTTGGAAGCCTTAAAGGTAGCGCATGAAGTGATCAAACAACAATGTCAAATGCAACTAGAACTCGCTGAGGCAGTTGGCAGAAAAGTTCGTGAATATAACCACGAAAAAAGCGATGATACATTGAAAGAAAAAATGTGGTCTGAGCTTTATAACAAAGTGTATGAAGCAGCCAGAAAATGTGAAGCTAACAAAAACTTAAGGTCACAAAACTTTAAGTCTGTTTATGAAGAATTTATAGCTTCTTTGCCTGAAGATCATGGTTATGATTCATTTTTGATGAAGAAATATTATCATGACATTGAGAAAGAAGCGGCAAGAAATTTAGTTCTTGATGAAAGAATCAGACTTGATGGCAGAAAGCTAGACGAAATTAGACCGATTTGGTGTGAAGTAGCTTATCTTCCTTCTTCTCACGGTTCAGCTTTGTTCACCAGAGGAGAAACCCAATCTTTGACAACAGTCACTCTTGGAACGAAACTAGATGAGCAGTCTTTTGACAGCCCAACCAATGTGGGTTCTTCAAAATTTATTTTGCATTACAATTTCCCTGCCTTTTCAACCGGTGAAGTAAAACCCAATCGCGGACCTGGAAGAAGAGAAATTGGACATGGAAATTTAGCGCAAAGAGGCATCAAGAATGTGATGCCATCAGAAGCTGAAAATCCTTACACTGTTAGAATTGTTTCAGATATTCTCGAGTCAAACGGTTCATCATCAATGGCAACTGTTTGTGCAGGAATTCTTGCACTTATGGATGCAGGTATAAAAATCACAAGACCCGCATCAGGTATAGCCATGGGTTTAATCACTAGAAACGATGGAAAATTTGCTATTCTTTCTGACATATTAGGAGATGAAGACCATTTAGGAGATATGGACTTCAAAGTGGTAGGAACCGAGAAAGGAATAACAGCCTGCCAGATGGATATCAAAATTGATGGTTTGAGTTATGAAGTATTAACTCAAGCTCTTGAACAAGCCAAAGCAGGAAGGTTACACATTTTAGGAGAAATGAAAAAAGCTATCTCTGAATCCAGAGAAGATTTAAAACCTAATGCACCAAGAATCACTGTGTTGAACATTGAAAAAGATATGATAGGTGCTGTGATTGGTCCCGGTGGAAAAGTCATTCAAGAAATTCAAAAAACCACAAAAACAACGATTGTCATTGAAGAAGTTGATAACAAAGGTGTTGTAAATATTTTCGCCAGCGACAAAGAGGCAATGGATGCAGCGGTCGCTAGAGTGAAAGGGATTGTGGCTATACCTGAAATAGGAGAGGTATATGAAGGAAAAGTTAAGGCTCTTGCGCCTTATGGAGCCTTCGTAGAGTTTATGCCCGGCAAAGATGGACTTTTACACATTTCAGAAGTGACATGGGAAAGATTAGATTCTTTAGCCGGTGTGTTGGAAGAGGGCGAAACCATCAAAGTTAAATTGGTTGAAATTGATAAAAAAACAGGAAAGTATAGACTTTCAAGAAAAATATTACTTCCAAAACCGGAGGGAGTACAGTAATTTTCTTAAAAATGGAACTTTTAAGCGTTTTTGAGAGTAGAATAGGGTTGTAATTTTAAACATTCATCATCTGTAATGAGGCAGTTAAAAATAAGTAAACAAATCACCAATCGCGAGAGCCAGTCTCTTGATAAATATTTGCAAGAAATTGGAAAGGTTGATTTGTTGACACCCGATGAGGAGGTTGAGTTAGCAAAAAGAATCAGAGAGGGCGACCAATTGGCCTTAGAAAAACTGACCAAAGCCAATTTGAGATTTGTGGTTTCAGTTGCAAAACAATACCAGAACCAAGGTTTGTCACTCGGTGATCTAATCAATGAAGGAAATTTAGGTTTGATTAAAGCAGCTCAAAGATTTGATGAGACCAGAGGTTTTAAGTTTATTTCTTATGCAGTTTGGTGGATAAGACAATCCATTCTTCAGGCTTTGGCAGAACAATCTAGAATTGTGAGATTACCATTGAACAGGGTAGGGTCATTGAATAAGATTTCTAAAACTTTCTCAGAATTAGAACAAAAATTTGAGCGTGAACCTTCTCCGGAAGAGTTAGCAGAAGTTCTAGAAGTTTCTACTTCTGAGGTGGTTGATACACTGAAAATATCAGGTCGCCATGTTTCAATGGATGCTCCTTTTGTTCAAGGTGAGGAAAATAGCCTTTTAGATGTGCTAGAGAATGATTCAGAAGACACTCCCGATTCAGGTTTGATTTCTGATTCTTTAAGAAAAGAAGTTCAAAGAGCTCTTTCAACACTCACACAAAGAGAAGCAGATGTTATCGCCCTTTATTTTGGTTTGAATGGTGAACATGCCATGACTTTAGAGGAAATTGGTGAAAAATTCAATCTAACAAGAGAGAGAGTGAGACAAATCAAAGAAAAAGCAATTAGAAGATTGAGGCACACTTCAAGAAGCAAAGCCTTGAAGCCTTATTTAGGATAATAAAAGTGAGCTTGGCTCACTTTTTTTTTGTCATTTAAATCGAAATTATTTCCATGAAGAAGAAATGTGTATTTTTAGACAGAGATGGAGTTATCAATGTTGATAAAGTAGATTATGTTTATTCTATTGATGAATTCAAATTGTTGCCCGGAGTTATTGAAGCACTAAACATTCTTAAAGAAAATGGTTTTTTATTAATTGTGATCACCAATCAATCGGGAATTGCAAAAGGAATTTATTCACATCATGATGTTCTCATCTGTCACGAATACTTCGACAGCATTTCAGGTCATTTGATTGACGATTATTATTATTCACCCTATCACGAATCAACATCAAATTCACTTTCCAGAAAGCCTGACAGTTTAATGTTTGAAAGAGCAATCGCAAAATACAATATAAATATAGCAGAAAGTTGGATGGTTGGCGACAAGGAACGTGACACCTTACCGGCGAAAAAAATAGGCTTAAAAACAATTGCAGTAGATGATGCAAACAATGAAAATAGGTTTGCTGATTTTTTCTGCCACAATTTGTTGGATGCAGCAAAAAAAATAGCGCATTCGTGTGCGCTATAGAAACTCTTTCACATTAAACAGTTTTTGTTATCTGTTAGAAGCACTGATTTCAACGTATTCCAAGCCGTTGTTTTTCAGATATGTAGGACAGGTTTTTTGACCTTTGCAAGAAACCATCATCATAACACCTACCGTAGCTAGAATTGCAAAACACTTTCTCATTTTAACAGAAGTTTGATTTCAAGCAAAGATATAATTTGTGCATCTAATTAACAATTTTATTCTTATTTTTTATGAGTTGCAGCAAAGGATTTATGCTCAAAGTTTAAATTTTCTCATGCTGCTGTTTATTAAATTCAATTTTCCATAAAAAAAATCTGAGTTTTTGTTCTTTTTAACTCATTTCCCCACAAACTGATTCTGACATTAACTTTTTTGCTGTTAATAAATCAAAATTTCCCAATGCCCACATCATTTTGGTCACGCTTGCTTCAAATGTTATGTCACCTCCACTGATGACCCCAATTTCTTGAAGTTGTTTTCCTGTGTGGTATCTGCTTTGTTGCACTTCACCTTGCAAACATTGTGAAATGTTAAACACGATTTTCCCTTCATCAATTTTTTGATTCAATGCATCAATCAATTCAAGTGAATGTGGGGCATTCCCTGAACCATATGATTCTAGAATCAAGGCTTTTGATTTAGAATTAGTTAATTTTTCAAATGTTTCATCATTGCAAAAACCCGGATAAAGCTTCAGAATGTCAATTTTTGAATCATAAAATTCAAATGTTTGAACTGGTTTTTGTTCTTTTTGAAGAATTAAATTTTCATTGAATATAATGTTGATTCCTGTTTCTGCCAAGTTTCCATAATTTGGAGATTCGAATGCATCAAACTGGGCGCTCTGCGTTTTTTTGCAACGGTTTCCTCTCATCAATTTGTTATTAAAATAAATACAAACTTCTTGAATATAACTTTTTCCTGATGAGTTTTTCATTGATGCCAACTCAATTGAAGAAAGTAAATTGTCTCTGGCATCTGATCTTGTTGCAGAAATTGGTAACTGAGCGCCTGTGAAGATAACAGGTTTTTGGATTCCTTGTAAAAAAAAGCTCATTGCAGATGAACTGAAAGCCATGGTGTCTGTGCCATGAATAAAAATGAAACCATCGTAGTTATTGTATTGAAATTCAATTAACTTGCTCCATTTTATCCAATGTTCAGGCCTGATATCTGATGAATCCATAGCATCTCCTAACCAAACTAAATCAATACTTGAATTAATTCTTTTCAGCGCCGGAAAGTACTCTTTCAATTCATTCCAATTAACAGGTTTGACCCCCAAGGTGTCATCATCGGTCACCATTCCAAATGTGCCTCCGGTATAAATCAACAATAACCTATTATTGGATTTTTTTGGGGTGTTTAACACTTGGATTTCAAGGTTCATATTCGATTCTTTATATTCTTTAGTAGAAAAGTTTTATTCCTTTGTGAAAATGTTTATTTTTGTAAAATAACAAATTTTAATATACACCTATATGAGAAAATTAGCAGTGGCAACTATAATGATTTTTTTGGCGATGGGTAATTTTGCTTGTCAATCTAGTAAACAAGGTAAGCATCACAGTCATAAAAAAGCAAGAAGACAAGCTTCGGGATACTTTTTCCATTTTCAACATTAATCTTTATAATCCCATTTTTTCTATTCTTTGCGAAACTGTTGGGTGTGAATAGTTCACGAATACATAATAAGGGTGTGGATTGGGATTGCTCAAATTATCTTTGCTCAGCTTGACTAATGCTTCAGCCAAAGGTTGAGCTGAAAATGTTTTCTTTGCATAATCATCTGCCTCATATTCGTTTTTCCTTGACAAAAAGTTCATCGCTATTCCTGTGATTCGTGAAAGTGGAGAAAATACAATTGAATAAACAATCAAGTTAAGGGCATAACTTAAATTTTGTGCACCCATTGTTTTGCTGAGTACCTCGTCAAAAGCAAAAAATGATAGCAAAAACAAAATTAAACCTATGTTTAAAACCGAAATTATCAACGTTTGATATATGTGCCTTTTTTTATAATGTCCCACTTCATGAGCCAAAACTGATAAAATCTCTTCTTTGCTGTGATTGTTGATGAGTGTGTCATAAAAAACAACTTTCTTGGTTTTTCCTATTCCTGAGAAAAATGCATTGGCTTTGGTTGAGCGTTTTGATCCATCAATCACAAACACTCCTGAAATGGGGAAATTTACTTTTTGACAATAGTTCTTTATAGATTCAAACAATTCACCTTCGTTGATTGGTGTAAATTTGTTAAAAAGTGGCATTATCCAACTCACGAAAAACATATTTGCCAACAACATGAAGGCAATGGCAACCAACCAGAAAATAATCCAAAATTGTTGTCCCACTGCATCCATTGTGTAAAAAAGAATGCTAAGCAAGACTCCCATTAGAACAATTGAAATTCCGTAAGCTTTTAGTTTGTCTGTCCAAAATAGTTTTAAGGTAGTTTTGTTAAAACCGTGTTTCTCTTCAATCACGAAAGTTTTATATAGTTCAAAAGGCAAGCTCAAAATGTCATTTGCCACAAACATCAAGGCAAAAAACAGCAGATTGGTTAATATGTTGTTGTAACCTAATGCAACAATCAGGTCATAAATCTTGCCTAGAAAACCGGTGAACAAAACAATAATAAACACTGCCAAAGAAAAAAAAGAACTTATTTTTCCGAGATTAAAGTTGTCTCTTTGGTATTCCTTCGTTTTTTTCATGATGGTTTCATCATAATGAGGTTTGAGAAAAGAATGAACCTCAAATTGTTTCTTATAATTGAAATTTAGCCAACCCAGCACCCAATCAATGCAGAAATCAAACAACAGAATAAAGATTAAAATATACAGCCAAGCTTCAGGAGTCATCAGAGATTTTGTTAAGAATTTTGAAATAGACTGCAAAAATAGGACTTTTGCATATTGTATCATCAGCAATGGCAAAAGAAAAAATAGCGAAACAGGTTAATATCAAAAATAAGAAGGCATCATTTGAATATCACTTCATAGAGATTTTTCAATGTGGCATCCAGCTCAGCGGAACTGAGGTTAAGTCAATCAGGCAAAACAATGCCAATCTTTCTGATGCTTACTGCATTGTGAATGAAGGAGAACTATGGATTAAAAATATGCACATATCAAAATATGATGAAGGAACTTATTTGAACCATGAGCCTTTGAGAGATCGAAAATTATTGATTAAGAAAAAAGAAATTAAGAAGATTGAAAATGAGCTTAAAGACAAAGGGATTACTGTGATTCCAACAAGGGCTTATATCAATGACCGTGGGCTAATTAAGGTTGAAGTGGCAGTTGCTAAAGGAAAAAAATTATTTGACAAACGTGAAGACATAAAGGAAAAAGACATAAAACGAGAGTTGGGTAGAACATTTAAATAAGACCTATGTTTTTGATTCTTTATGATATATCTATTCGATTTTATGCTTTTTTAGCATGTTTAATTTCACCTATTAATAAAAAAGCCAAAAGTTTCATTGAGGGAAGAAAAAATTGGCGTTTAAAATATGCGCACTTTAAACATATTGAAAACTCGGTTTGGTTCCATGCGGCTTCTTTGGGTGAATATGAATTAAGCATTCCGATAATCAAGAAAATTAAAACTGAAAAGCCGAATTTATATGTTTTGGTTACATTTTATTCTCCTTCCGGTTTCGAAAACAGAAAGTCCATTGGTGAGGTTGATTTTTATGGATACATACCATTTGATTACAAGACAGATATGGAAGAATTTGTTTCAGTTGTCAAACCTAAGATGGTATTTTTTGCTAAATATGACTTGTGGTTTCATTGTTTAAGCGCATTATTTGCCGAAAAAATTCCTGTTATTTTATTTTCTGGCACTTTTAGGCAAAATCAGCTTTATTTCAAATCTTATGCAAAACCCTATCTAAATAAAATCAAGTTAATCAATCACTTCTTTGTCACAGATGAAGAGTCTAAAAAGGTGCTCAATGAAAACGGGATTTCTCAAGTGACAGTGAATGGCGACAGCCGATTTGAAAAGGTATTCGATAACGCCTTGAATCGTTTCAGGATGCCTGAAATTGAAGAATTTATTGATGGAGATGATTGCATGGTGGTAGGGAGTTCTTGGAATGAAGATATTGAACTGATTGCTCAATTGGCCAATCAAAGAAAATTCCCTTTTAAATTGATTATAGCACCTCATGATATTTCAGAGCAAACTTTGAAGTTTGTGGAGAAGAGTTTAAACAAAGAGACAATTAGGTATTCAAAATTAAGAGAAGGATGTGCTTCTTGCGCTCAGGTTTTGTTGATTGATAACATTGGTTTGTTATCCAATTTATATCAATATGCCAAAATCGCTTATGTTGGAGGTGCATTTAAACAGGGATTACACAACATTCTAGAACCAATCGCTTATCGAATTCCGGTCTTTTTTGGATCAAAATATGAAAAATATCCTGAAGCTCATACAGCAATCAATAAACAAATTGCATTTTCAGTTTCAACAATCAAAGATTTTGAAACTATTTTTTATGATTTAATTTCAGATAGTTCAGCGTTGCAAAGAATTTCTAATGATGCAAATCAATGGCTTGAATCAAATAAAGAGGTTAATAAGTCAGTTGTAGATTTTTCGGTAGCATATTTGGAGTAAAAACCACTTGGTTTTAAGTGTTTTTGTTTAAAACACATAAAATCAGTTGTTTGTGATGTTTAAATTAAAGTTAATTATAGCAGTAAGATTTTTTTATAAATTTGCACAATTTTAAGTTTTTGCTTTTATTCAAAAAGTTTTAATCTAATCATTATCTGGTACTCAATTCTTA
>JBDNDT010000066.1:0-9194 GCA_046718985.1 Cytophagales bacterium | reverse complement strand
GGTGTTGGTGAATCACTTTGTGATAACTACATTTCAAATCGAGTTTGTTTTTCTTGAGATTCCCAAGCAAAAGTTGCTCTTCATATTTATTTTGACCTTCGCCATCATCATCGTTTACCCAAAGGTCAGGATAAACCTTTGCAATGTCAGAGGGCATCATTCCTGCGAAGAAAGAATTTCTGGCATAAGCTGTGGTGGTGGGTAAGATTGCACTATAAATGGACTCTTCTTCAATTTTGAAATATTGACCTATCATTGGGGCTATGGCCACCCATTGGTCAAAGCGCAAATTATCAATCAAAATCAAGAATGTATTCTTTCCAGGATCAATTTGTGGAAACACTTTTTTCCTCAACACTTGGTGTGACAATATAGGTTTGTCTGATTTTGGGTCATTGAGCCATGATTCGTAATTCTTGCTCACAAAGGATGCAAAAGATTGATTAGCCTCTTCTTTTTGGCTCACCAAAATTTCTTTCAAGTTTGTTTCTCCTGAATTTTCGAGCTGCTGTTCCCAATAAACCAGCTTTTTATAAATCTCAATCCATTCGTTGATTGACGAAGATTCAGAAATTTGGTAGCTTATGTTTCTGAACTCTTGCTGATAGTCCATTTTAGTTTTTTCCGAAACCAGTCTTTTATTGTCTAAGATTTTTTTCACTGAAATCAGTATCTGATTCGGGTTCAGTGGCTTCAAGAGATAATCTGAAATTTGACTGCCAATTGCTTGCTCTGAGATTCTTTCTTCATCACTTTTTGTGATCATCACCACCGGAAGATTGGGCTTGATTTGTTTCACTTTTTCTAGGGTCTCAAGTCCGGAAAGACCGGGCATGTTTTCATCGAGAAAAAGCAAATCTATTGTGTTGGTCAGGCAAAAATCTAAAGCATCGTTGCCATTGAAAACGGTCGAAACTTCGAAACCTTTGTTTTGAAGAAATATAACATGGGGCTTCAAGAGGTCAATCTCGTCATCAGCCCAAAGGATATGGTAAGCCATTAATAAATCATTTCAGACAAAACATAAAAATGCTCTTTGATATTGTAGGTTTACAATCATGTTTTTGAAGTTGACCAAAAAAAATGAAGTTCAAAATAAAAAAGCCCACTTTATGAGGCGGGCTTTTTAAAAAATTGATTGAATCAATCAATTTAAGTTTCCACTCACGGCATCTTTCACCAATTGAGCAGCATCTTTCAACAAAACAGCAGAACGAACTTTCAATCCTGATTCATTGATGATTTTTGCTCCTTCTTCAGCATTTGTACCTTGCAATCTCACAATGATTGGCACTTTGATGTCACCGATAGCTTTGTAAGCCTCAACTACACCATTTGCCACCCTGTCGCAACGTACAATTCCACCGAAAATATTAATTAAAATAGCTTGTACATTAGGGTCTTTCAAGATGATTCTGAAACCGGCTTCAACAGTTTTTGCATTTGCTCCGCCACCAACATCTAAGAAATTTGCAGGCTCACCACCTGAGAGTTTGATAACGTCCATTGTTGCCATTGCCAATCCTGCACCATTCACCATGCAACCTACGTTTCCATCAAGTTTAACGTAATTTAAATGATTCTCTCCTGCTTCAACTTCCAAAGGATCTTCTTCTGTCAAATCCCTGAATGTCGCCAATTCTTTTTGACGGAACAGGGCGTTGTCATCTAAAGAGAACTTGCAATCAACCGCTAAAATTTGCTCGTCAGAAGTTCTCAACATCGGGTTGATTTCAATCATCGCTGCATCACTCGCTTGATAAGCTTTGTATAATTTAGTGATGAATGAAACAAAGTCTTTATGTGCATTCCCTGTCAATCCCAATGCAAACCCTAGTTTTCTAGCTTGAAAGGGTTGAAAACCTGTGATAGGGTCAATCCATTCTTTGATAATTTTCTCAGGATGTTTTTCTGCCACTTCTTCAATGTCCATTCCTCCCTCTGTGCTGGCGATAATCACGTCTTGTGCCTTAGCTCTATCCAACAAGAAAGAAACATAGTATTCTTTAGGTTCAACAGTTCCCGGATAATAAACATCGGCTGCAACTAATACTTTATTTACTTTTTTTCCTTCTGGACCTGTTTGAATGGTGACTAAAGTTCCGCCTAAAATTTGAGACGCTTTCTCTTTTACCTCATCTAAAGTTTTGGCAATCATCACCCCTCTATAGTCAGTTCCTTGAATTTTGCCTTTTCCTCTGCCACCGGCATGAATTTGTGCTTTAACTACCCAGATTTTTGTTCCTGTTAGTTCCTGTAATTTTTTGGCAGCCTCAACAGCATCTTCAGGTGTTTCGACACAAATGCCTTCACCGATTTTAACACCGTGTTTTTTGAGTATTTCTTTGCCTTGATATTCGTGTAAGTTCATAAAAAAAGGATTTTCAAAAATTCAGTACAATGATTTTCTAAATTCGTTCGAAAGATAAAAAGAAGCTTTTGTTTCACAAAAGAGAATCTGTTATTTCGAAACTAATGTTTCAACATAAGCAACAACTGCTTCAATGTCTTGTTCTGAGAGCTGGTTTTTATAAGCCATCATCAAACCTTTACCGTTTTTAACAATATTAAGCTTCTCTTCTACAGTCAACTTACTAATTTTTAAATTTTTTGCACCACCAACCATAGCATCTCCTTCGTTCCCATGACATGAAACACAAGCAACGTTATAAACCGATTTACCTCTGTTCAGTACGTTTTTATTTAGATTGCTTAAAATTTCATCAGATTCAGTTTTGGTTTCGTTTGATTCGACCTCATCAGTTTTAATGATTTCATTGTCAGAAATCTCAATTTTGGGTCTGCTGAAAGTGAGACTTTTGGTATAAGAAACGGCCATAAAATATAAAAAGCCTACTAAAGTGATTATCCCTAAAACCTTATTTTCTTTTTTCATCGCCACGATACTCAAAGGAATAAAAGCCGTGACTACAAAAAGTTTTACCCAAAGCCAAGTCTCTTTCAGAGGGTTAATCACGAAAAGATAAACACCGGTAACAAGAATCAATGTACCGATTATTATTTCAACGATTTTAGTTTTATTTCTGATAAACGTAAGCCTTTCATTTTGTCCTGAAAGCAACAAGAAAACCTTGTAAGTATAAAAAAGCAAGAACAAAATCACCACTGTGGTGTGCATGTGTAAAAAACCGGTAGCCATAAAAAAGAATTAATTTGTTACAAAACTAATGAAAATATGCTAGCATGAAACACTTTCAGTTGATTAAATACGATTAGAGTTTAATTGATTTTTGTTTTTTTAAAAAAGGTGTATTTTTAAAATTGACTACTAATTGAGTTTCTTTTTTGTTTCATTATTTTTCATAAAACAATGAAATATAGATAATAACTTGTTAAGTTGAACTTTTAAAATTGGTTAATGATATTATAAATCAATAAAATAAATGATTGTGAAAAGCATGTGTATTAAGAAAATATTTAAAAGTAGATTGAGAAAATGAAACTCTGAAAAAAAAATTAACCAAACTATCACAATTAAAAAATTATTCAGTATTCCTTAAAGAAAGGCATAGTTTATGACTTAATATATACAATTATCAGCCAATTAATAAAAAAGACAATCATTATTCAAAAGTTACCAAAAAAAGAATTATCTTTGCACCTCAATTTTAATCAGGACGAGTTCCACAATTAGCTTAAAATGGCAGTTAGAATCAGATTGGCACGCAGAGGCCGCAAGCAAATGGCGATGTATGACATCGTAGTAGCCGACTCAAGATCTCCTAGAGATGGCAAATTCATTGAAAAATTGGGTTCATTCAACCCTAATACGAATCCTGCAACTGTTCTTTTGAACAGTGAAAGAGCAATGAAGTGGTTGATGGATGGTGCTTTACCAACTGAAACAGCAAGAGGTATCCTTTCGAAAAAAGGACTTATGTTCAAAAAACATCTACAAATTGGTGTGAACAAGGGAGCTATTTCTCAGGAAGAAGCAGACAAAAAATTCAATGCATGGTTGGATGGCAAAGAGAAAAACGCTACAACAGACATTGAAAAAATGAACAAATTGAAAGCAGATGAGCTTAAGAAAAGACTTGAAGCTGAAGCTTTAGTGAACAAAAACAGAGCAGAAGCAATCAAGAAGAAAAATACACCTCCGGTTGAAGAAGTTAAGGCTGAAGAATCAACTGAAGAAGTTACTGCTGAGCAACCGGTTGCTGAGTCTAACACAGAAGAAGCACCAACTGCTGATTAATCAAACTAACATAAAGAGGCGATAAAAAGCCTCTTTTTTTTCCCAAATCGGCAATAAAGCCTGCACACATAAAATAGTACCGTAATACTAATATGAAACTTTCAGAATTCAATTTCAATCTTCCCCAAGAGTGCATTGCCAATTACCCAACTGAGAACAGAGATGAATCTCGTTTGATGGTGGTGAACAGAAAGACCGGAACTATCGAACATAAAATCTTCAAAGATGTGTTAGATTATGTTGAAGAAGGTGATGTGATGGTTTGCAATGACACTAAGGTTTTTCCTGCAAGACTTTATGGAAATAAGGAAAAAACAGGAGCCAAAATAGAAGTTTTCTTACTAAGAGAACTCAACAGAGAACATCATCTGTGGGATGTGTTGGTTGATCCGGCAAGAAAAATCAGGGTTGGAAATAAACTTTATTTCGGAGACAGCGATTTGGTTGCTGAAGTGATTGACAATACTACCTCAAGAGGAAGAACTATCAGGTTTCTCTTTGATGGAACGATTGATGATTTTTACAAAGCAATTGATGAACTTGGCGAAACCCCACTTCCAAAATACATAAAAAGAAAAGCAGAACTTGCTGATAGAGAACGCTATCAAACAGTATTTGCACAAAATGTTGGAGCTGTAGCAGCACCAACAGCCGGATTACACTTCACCAAACAAATCATTAAAAGACTTGAATTGAAAGGTGTGGGTTTTGAACCTATTACCTTACACATTGGCTTAGGAACTTTCAGAGCAGTTGATGTTGAAGATTTGACCAAACACAAAATGGATTCAGAAAACTTCTTCATCAATGAAAAAACAGTTGAATCTGTAAACAAAGCTTTGGACAACAAGAAAAAAGTCATTGCGGTTGGAACAACAGTTATAAGATCCTTAGAATCATCAGTTTCTGCAAACAATCGTTTGAAACCAGTCAACAATTCTTGGACGGACAAATTTATTTTCCCACCATACGAATTTAAGATTGCTAATGGTTTAATCACAAATTTCCACATGCCTGAATCTACACTCTTGATGTTGACTTGTGCTTTTGGTGGTTATGATTTAATCATGAAAGCTTATGAAGAGGCTGTAAAAGAGAAATACAGATTCTTTAGTTATGGAGATGCGATGTTGATTCTATAACAATTTATTTAGTGACGCTTCTCAATTATTATGAAGCGTCACTTTAATTCAATTTCTCCTGAGAAAACAAAAGTTGCAGGTCCAATCAACCAAACATCATTAAATTTCTCCCCTCCAAGGTAATTTGCCTTCACTTCTAATACTCCTCCTTTAACCTCAATTTCTACTCTTCCTGAGCTTTGACTTTCCAGCAAAGCGGTTAGTGCAACTGCAGTCACACCGGTTCCGCATGATAAAGTTTCATCCTCAACTCCTCTTTCATAGGTTCGAACTTTAAGTTTATTATTACTTAGCTTTTCAGCAAAATTTACATTAGTTCCATTTTGCATCATAAAAGAACCCGAATACCTAATTTTTCGCCCATCTTCAAAGACCGGATAATCTTCTAAATCTTTAACATATTTTACATAATGTGGTGAACCTGTGTTTAGCCAGAAATCATTTTCCAATCTTTTCACTTTGCTCACATCTATCATTTTGAGCTCAATCTTATCAGTTGTGATTTTAGCATGATGCTCTCCATCAATAGCTAAAAAAACACAACTATCTTTCACAATCCCTAAATCATTTGCGAATCGAACCAAGCATCTGCCACCATTTCCACACATAGAGCTTTCATTTCCATCTGAATTGAAATAAACCATCTTGAAATCATAGTTCTCAACATTTTCAAGCAACATTAATCCGTCTGCTCCAATTCCAAACCTGCGGTCACAGAGAAAAGAAACTTGGTTAACACTTAAATGATTGTCTTCAATTCTATTGTCTATGACAATAAAATCATTCCCCGTACCTTGATATTTACTAAATTTTAATTTCATTTCGCAATTTAACAAATTAAATTAACCAACATTAAGTATTGAATCAAAAGTGAGTCTTAGACACTAAAACGTTACGAAATAAAATTCGATTCAAGAATTTACTTTTCATTGTAAATCAAATGTTTGAGAAACAACATTATGGTATCCATGTGTTATTTATTTTAATTAAAAGATACCCATTTTTCACTTTAATATCAATTAATGTTTACAAAATTGAAATTCATTTTCAGTGAATGATTAGTTTTGTCTAACCGCTATTGAAAAACCAGATAAATGGAAGTAAGAGAGATTGAAAAATGGGTCGTCGCTAAGCATCCTTGGTTTTTGAAGGAAGTGACAACCAAAGAGTCTGACAATGAAATAAACTTTTATTTCGATTTGGATCACAATTCAAATATGTTCAGATGTAACTATTGCAATAAGATTTCTCCGGTCATTGAAAGTACTTATTTCATGTGGAGAACCTTCACTAAAGAAGGATTTAATTGCTATGTATATGTGAAAATACCCAAAGTAAACTGTGCTAAGCATGGTTTGCACAATGTTGACAAAAATAAATTCAGAAGATTGGGGGGCTTTATATCCCTGAATTACTCTGAAAAAATGCTAAAAAGAGCAATGAACCAAACAGTTTGATTATCTAAAGATTAAGTTAATAGTTTTTGTGTTTAGTTGACAAAAGCCTCATTCATTGATTGGGGCTTTTTCATTTTTTTATTAATGGTTTCTGCATTTTATTATTTAGGAAAGAAGCTTTTCGAGGAAGTTTCCGGCAACATACGCCAATAAAGCGGCTACACTGCCCAGAAAAACAGTTTCCATAACACTTTTCCATTTGTTTTGACCGGTGACCAAGCTTTTTATCCATCCAACTGAACCCAATGCTAAGAGCGTAGAAAAACAAGAAATAAAAAACAATTCAGCTGTTTGCAGATGAAAAAATCCACCAAAAACGTAAATTGCCAATGGTATAAATCCTATGAAATTAAATGACAAGAAAGTTGCTAAACCTGATTGAAATGGCGTTTTATGGTCTTTGAATGTATTTAATTCTTCTGTCATCATGGTTTCTATCCACACTTTTTTATCGTTGCAAATCACTTCAACAACTTTGTCCAACAAATCTCCTTCAAAACCCTTCTTTTGATAAATTTCTCTAATTTCTTGAATTTCTGTTTCTCTCATATTTTCAATTTCCCACTCTTCTTGTGCATATAACTTTTGATAATTCTCTTGTTCAGTTTTTGCAGAAAAATAACTACCAACTGACATTGAAAAACCATCAGCAATAAGATTAGCAAAGCCCAAAACCAAAATCACCGAAACATCCATGTTTGCACCCGTTGCACCTGAAACCACTGCGAATGTGGTTACAGCACCATCAATTCCTCCATACACAAAAGACCCCATAAAAGTTTTAGGGAAAATCCCGATTTTGTCGTCACCATGAACTTTGGTTTCCATATTTTTTTAAATAGATTTGAACGATTCAAAATTAACAAATTGGTTTTAGTTGACAATTATAAACACAAAGGATTAAGGTTTAACTTGGTTGAAACTCTCAAGTCGAAAGGAATCAGTGATTTAATGGTTTTGAGAGCAGTCTCAAGAGTTCCAAGACATTTTTTCTTTTTTGATAAAGCTTTTGAAAATCACGCTTATAAAGATAAGGCCTTCCCAATCGGAGAGGGTCAAACCATTTCACAACCCTACACGGTGGCTTTTCAAACACAATCTCTCAATCTTAAACCGGAACACAAGGTTTTAGAAATAGGAACTGGCTCCGGCTATCAGTGTGCTATTTTGTTGGAAATGGGTGTGGAGGTGGTCAGCATAGAAACCATAGAAAACTTATATATCAAAACCAAAAATCTTCTTTTGGGATTGGGTTACAGACCTATTTTAAAACTGGGAGATGGAAGTTTGGGTGTTCCTCAACATGCACCTTACGATAGAATCATTGTGACTGCTGGAGCACCAAATGTGCCTGATTCACTCTTAGACCAGCTTAAAATCGGGGGAAAACTAATCATTCCTATTGGTTCAAAAGATACCCAAAAAATGATATTGCTCACCAAAATATCAGAATTTGAATTGCATCAAGAAGAGCTTGGCGCATTCAGTTTTGTTCCCTTGCTTGGAACAAAGGGATGGAATAAATAAAAAAAAGTTTGACGTTCTGAAAAAAGCATCTAAATTTGTAATTATCAGAAAAGCTATGTAAATGAAGAATTCAACTATTATTTTTGTAATGTTCGCTTTGGCTTCAGTCAACCCTATTTTTAGCCAGCAACCAACCACTCCTCAACACGGGAAAACGCATTCTCATGGTCAACATATTCACAAGACTTTGCATCCTCACATGCACTTGCACAAAAAAAACTACCTTAACTCTATCAAAGCCACCGGTGGTTTAGGTACAGGTACATACTTTGGAGACCTTTGTGAAAAAATGGAGTGTGCAATACTTAGACCTCAGCTTAATGTTGGTATCAATTATAGATTTGACAGAAGATGGCTTTTTAGAGGTGAGATGTATTATGTGAGATTGGCTGGTAGAGACAAAGGAAGAAATGATGACAGAAATTTGTCATTTGTCTCAAACAACTTTGAATGGTCTGTCGGAGCTGTTTATGACTTAATTAAGTTTGAACCCTTGTTTTTCAGAAGAACTGATGTTACTCCATATTTACACGCCGGACTTGGTATGTTATGGTTCAACCCAAGAGCAAGATTGGAAGGTAAGTCTTATAACTTGAGAAGAGTGCAAACAGAGGGGGTTAAATACAACAATATAACTGCTGTTATACCATTCGGGTTTGGAGCAAGATTTAAACTCACCGATCATATGGACATTTGCGGAGAAGTAGGATATAGATTTACTTTCACTGACTATATGGATGACGTGAGTACGAAGTATGTGATTAAGCCTGCTGAAAACATACAAGAAGCAACACTTCAACAAAAATTGTCTGATAGGTCTTGGGAGAGAAACAAAGATAATTATAATCA
>JBDNDT010000065.1:0-9203 GCA_046718985.1 Cytophagales bacterium | reverse complement strand
ACTGCTCAGGCGGTTCAACATCTCTTATACCGGTACTTTCACCTATCAACTGCATCACAACCACCAGTAATTCAGTTTCATTGAATAAAATCATGATCAAACCAAATCCATTTGAGCAAATTTTGATGATAGAAACAGCTGATTTTTTACAATGTGAGATATTGACTCTTCATGGAATTCTGTTGATGAAAAGCAAGTCAAAATCTTTAGATTTGGGTTTTTTACCCTCAGGTACGTATCTCTTAAAAGTTCAAACGTCAAAAAAACAAGTTTTTGAAAAAATAGTGAAGCAATGATATTAAGGGAAGGCTAAAAAATTGAAATCTATTAGCTAAGAAAGACAATAAAAATGTTGTAAACCTATTGTGCTGTTTATTTAGGGCAAACCGCCTTAGGGCGGCCGGGCTTTCGGCACTCGCTCTTTTTGCTCCGCTACGCTACTCAAAAAGGAGATCAAACAAAGCCTCAATCCCTTTTGCAGTTGGTTCAAACCAATTGTTGGATTTAAACCACGATTTTAAACTTCAATATCTATCTTTTATAATTTTTTTGGGGAAACAAAAAAGTGTCAATTTCTCTATTGAAAAGTTCAAATTTAGATTCCTCTTTCAAAATCTTTTTTGCCGATTTATTCCTCGAATTTTGCAAAGAAACTTTGTCTTCTTTAGGAGAATAATTCAATTGCTCTAGATACTCAGCCAAAACATAAACCAAGTCTTCTTTTTGACGAGCATTGAGTTCTATTTTTTCTGATAATTTGTCAACAGCATAAATTGACTTCAATTCTGCAGGAGACTTTCTCATAACACTCACCGGTTCACCTTGTGAAAAAGAAGCAAAAGAAATCAACAGAAAAACAACAACACTAAACAGTTTCAACACTTTTATTTGATTTATATTGATAAACAAAATAGCCACAAACAGCTAAAATTGTAAAAGCTACACCATTATCAATCGGAATTTCGAAAGGTTCTTCTTCGTCTGGATCTTCATCACCCGGATTAATTTGGGCAAACGTTGATAGTGCTGAGATAAATATAATTATAAAAAATAACTTGCTAATGGTATCTCTCATTGAAGGATTAGTTTTTCTGTGAACATTAAGTTTTCAGATTGAATTCTCACAAAATAAACACCTTTTGATAAATTATTTGGTAAAGTGAAAGAATTATCTGATAAGTTTTTATCTATTGTTGCCGTTTTTTCTCCAATTGTGTTGAAAATTTCAACTTTTGAACTGTTTTTGTATTTATTGGTCAAATAAAAAGTTCCTGAAAAATTTGGATTGGGATAAATCGAAACACTTTCAACTACCTTATTATTAATAAGACCAGTCACTTTTTCTTTAGACTTGTACACAATAAAAAACCTTTTGAATTTTGACAATGTGTCTGTTGTGACTTGAAATTCATAAACAGGGTTTGATTTGATGTCTGTGATAGTATTGGAGTATTGGTCTATTAAAAATGCCTCTATTGTGTCTGGTAAAATTGCTGTTTGATAAAATGACAATGTATTCAATCCATTTGGACAATTTATAAACAATTGTGTAGTATCACCTGATAAATTAAAACCAGGTTTATTATTAATGGATGCAGGTAAATCGTTGATATAAGAGTGGATTGTGACAGATGCTGAATTACCACCACTAAATGTTAGTTTGTAAGCATCCATGTCATTATCAAATCCATAAGTTGCAATTGAATCGTATTTTAATGATGTGATATCAAAAATACCTGTAGAGTTATTTTTTAATTTAATAGGTAAATAATTGGCAATTATTGATTCCTCTCTGTTAAAAGAAGCACTACCCTTTACCTTAGCTGATTCGTTGATAATTAAGTTACCTCCACTTGGAACAACCCTAATCATGAAGGCCTTTGTAGAAGGGATATTAACGAATTGAGACGAGTCTGAAGGAGTTCTAGTTCTCCAATTCCCACTAGGTGCATCCCAAATATAAACTGTTGTGAAACTCAAACCTGTATGTGTGTAAGCTCCCGGTTTATTCAAATTTCCTGTAATGTCAGAAGGATAAGGATTTACTAAGTAAACCCATCCATCAGATATAGGTGAACCTCCATTTTCTTGATAGGTCAAAGTAATTGGCTGCGATAATTTTCTAACATTTCCGGAAAATGATAGCAACTTTGCTCCCGTCGTAGGAGCTCTACTAGCACTTCCATCCCTTATGAAAAATCTGTAAGCATATCTATTAGACATTTCTGCATTTACATCAGTTGGTGCAATCCAAGGATTTGTAGAATTCGGATTGAATTGAAATACCGATGGTGTTGTTCCGTTTGAAATGCCCAAACTAGGAATTGCAGGTGAAGCATTAGCAATTGCACTTCCATTTATAAAAATTCCAGTGTCAGGGTCTTGGGCAGCAGGGTTGGTATAAGTTGCTTTTATATCAGACATTGACACATTGCTTAATGGTGAACCAAAATGATACCAATAACGGCCTGATGAGGCCGGTATAAATCTTTGCATAGTTATGGAACCTCCATCGAATTGATTACTGTTACTAATTATTCCAATTCTTCCAGTACCGGAAGAGGTTGATAAAATAGTAAATGATTGTCCATTTGTTCTAAATCTTGAACTTGCATTGCTAAAATCTAAACTTCCTGCTAAAGTCACAGATGTAAATTGATCAACATAGCTATTTGCAAAAGAGCCTGTTCTCCATATAAATACATTGTTGAATCCAATTGTTGAAGCACCTCCAATTTCATTGTTTTGATTATTTACACCTTTGAAAAAGGTAACAGTTCCATTATTATGATTTATACTTCCATCAACAGTTAAGTTTCCATTAATTAAAATAGAATCAGTGCTTAATGTTAAAGAAGCACCGTCATTCACTGTTAGTGCACTTGTGAGGGCAAGTTTACCTGAAATAGAAACTTGTGAGGGACTTGCAATTTCAATTTCATTAATGAATTTTGATCTCATAACGCTAGAGTTTACAGATATAGTTCTGGGATTAGAAGAACTCATTATGATTTTAGAGTTTCCACTAGCGATGTTATTGCTTGTTGAAGTTCCATCAATAATCAAATTGCCTGCTAAATATATTGGAGAGTTGTTTAAAATTACCCTTCTTGTTGAAGTTCCTGACCCATAAGTTATCCTTAGAGTGTTTAGAACATTAAGTGCTGTGTTAAGATTTAGTGTTCTTGCTGTTCCACCCGTTCCATTGTTTTGTATCCAAACGTTATAAAGTGTATCTATTCCTTGAATATCCAAGTTTGATGGATTGATGTTGAAAACATATGTTCCATTATTATGATTCATAATTGCACCATCATTTTGAAAATTATTTCGTATGGTTGAGGTATCACTTGTAGAGTTAAACAATCCTCCATATAACTCTACACCACTTGAACCAAAATTATGTTTTCCATTGCCACCAAAGAAAGTTCCGGATTCTTGGAAGTAAAAATTTGGATTAAAAGTTGAATTGTTAAGTTTAATAGTTCCATCTATCAAATAAACATCTTGTACATTTATTATACTATTTGTGGCTTCAAACTCACCGGATTCTAAATAAATTGTCCCTGATGTTGCGCTAATTGTTTCACTTCCGGATTTGAATTTTCCTGAAAAAATTTCAATCCCTGAATTGGTGAGTGTTATAGTCCCACCTGTACCCGTTGAATTAAATTCACCTCCATTAATTGTGATGAAACCATTTGCTGAACTGATATTTCCGTTGCTGGATTTGTTAAAGTTCCCACTGTTTAAAAATATACTTCCATTGTTCAAAGTTAAATTTCCGCCCGATCCCATGTTAAAAGTTCCCCCATTTAAATAAAAGTCTCCTGTGTTGATATTTAAGTTACCTCCTGTTCCTTTGTTATAAGAGCCACTATTAATGGTAAAATCACCGTTTGAAATGGTCATTGTACCAGTAGATTTTGTAAAGTTTCCACCATCTAAAATAAAATCATTCCCAACTGTGAATGCACCTGTACCTAAAGGTGTGTAAGTGCCACCCATCATGATAAAATCAACTTGAATAGTCAAGTTCCTTGCTGTATTTTGTGTAATTGTTCCTGTAAAAGTATTTTCAATAATAAACTTAGCTACTGTAATGGTTGCAGGATTGTTTAATACACAGTTTTTTGATGAAGTTGAATTAAAAATAACTGTATCATTTGTCGTAGGTACAACACCTCCGCTCCAATTTGCAGCTGTATTCCAATTATTATTCGCACCTGCACCAGTCCAAGTTCTCGTGGTTTGAGCTTTTAATATTAAATTAAATGCAAAGATTAAAAGTAATAATTTCTTCATTTTACCTAGCCAGTTTGCGCAAAGATAGTAAATTTTTTTCTTTATACAAACCTTCCCAAATTCTTTAAGAGTTTCTTTTTGAGATTTCTAACTGCACCTTGGTCTTTTTCCTCTTCATAGTATCCATATCCGTACCCATATCCATACCCATATCCATACCCATATCCATATCCATAATCATAGCCAAAGGATGATTTGGCGTCATTATAGACCACAAAAAGATTGCCTATTTTCCCCATTTTGAAAACATTCTCAATCTCTTTTACCATGGTTATTTTGGTGTAATTCTGTCTAACTATATAAAGCGAGGCATCAGATACCTTAGATATGGCGAAGTAATCAGCCACCAAGCCAATAGGTGGTGCATCAAAAATAATATATTGATAAGTTTCTGAAAGTTGAGTGAGTAAATTTTTCATATGCACGCTTTCAAGCAGTTCCATAGGGTTTGGAGGAATAGGCCCCGAAGTGATCACATCAAGATTGGGGAATTTTGTTTTTTTAATAACTGAATCTAATGTTTGTATTCCCGCCAAGAAATTACTTAAACCCAATTCGTTATCTATTTCAAGATTTTTATGTAATCGGGGTTTCCTCATATCAGCCCCAATTAAAATAACCTTATCACCTGACATTGAAAAGCTGGTCGCAAGATTGATTGAGAAAAAAGTTTTACCTTCTCCTCCAACAGATGATGTGATACCGAAAACTTTGGTGTTTTTGTCACCACCAACAAAATGCAAGTTGGCTTTCACAGATCTTATACTTTCAGAAAAGAATGATTTAGGAGAGTCAAAAACCGGATTGTTCGATTGACCTTTATAATGAGAAACTATTCCGATAATTGGGACTTTTGTATATTTTGAAACCATTTCTTTTGAGGAAATGGTCGTGTTCAAATAAGTGATGATAAATATCAAGGCTATAGGAACAACCAAAGAAAACGTATATGCTTTTGTCTTGATACTTTTTTCATTTGGAGCAATCTTTCCTGTAACTTCAGCAGCATTTAAAATTTTGTTATCTGTTGTGTTTGATGCTTTAGAGATGTTGAGTTCTATTCTTCTTTGCAACAGATAATTATAAATATTGTCATTGAGTGAGAATTTTCTCTTCATTTTGGCATATCTTCTTTCTTTCTCCGGTAGTTGATTCAAAATATAGTTTAGACTGTTAATTTTTTGTTCATTGTCTTTTAACAACTCTTCAGAAGTCGCGATAGTATTTTTAAGGGTTTCTAATATTGCTTTTTTTGTGGTTTTTATTTTAAGTTCAATCACTGAAATGGTTGGGTTTTTTTCTTTTCCTGCAAAACCAAAGGCAACCAACTCTTTGTGATATCCATAAAGTTCATCAATAAACTTGGCTATTTGCTCGTCATTAACCCCCATCAAAGAAGGTGCAATTAAATCTTTTAACTCATAATTGTTAAGTATGTAATCTTGAAGATAAAGATAATATTTATGTCTGACCATCATTGAAGCTCTTTCTTGTTCTAGGGCTTCAAGCTTGACGTTTGATTTTTGTGCCATGGTGGATAAATCCATTACATTGCCTTGTTTATTAATGGATTGCATTTGAAATTCAACACCTTTCAAAGAGTCTGAAAGTTCTTCAAGTTGGGTGTCAATAAAGGCTAAAGTGTTTTGTATGGTTTGATTTTTCTCCTGTAGCCCTAGCTCAATATAGGCTTCTGCAACTGCATTTAAAAAATTGACTTCTTTAGCAGGCACTGTACCTGATGAATTTATATTTACATACGAAACATTTTTGCTTGGATGCTCGACCCATATCTTGTATTTGTACTGATTTATCATTCCATATTTATCATTGATTACAAAACTGTAATCAGCTTCTTTATTCATGAGTTGATTAACATCATTTGAAATGATTGTTCCTTTGAAAAATTCACATTCGCAAATTGCTTGAAATTCACATGTTGCAACAGTTTTGAACGATTCATCAAATTGATAGAGCCCTAAAATTTTTTTCCCCTTCTTTAGTGTTCTTAATTCAAAAATACTGTCATTGATAGCTTTAACAAAAAGTTTAATGCCATTTTGATTGTCAAAATTGGTATCTATTTTAACTACAAATGGACTTTTACTGTTTGGGTAGATTTCCTCCGATTTTATTGAACCTTTTACGAAATAGCTAATTCCAAAGTCTAATTTTGAAAGTGCCAGTTCAATCACCTCTTTAGATTTCAGCACTTCCATTTCATTTTGAATGTTTTTGAATGTTGAAAAGTTACCCATTATTGGCATTGAACTTTCAAGAGGGCTTTTTTTGCTTTTATCGTCTTTAATCATTAAACTAAGTCTTGCAGAATAAACATTGTTGCTATACCTGATTTCATACAATGCCATTCCGTAGAAGATGATAAAACTCGCAACAAACAAATACCAATATTTTAGACCTAAGAAAAAAATGCCTTTGATGTTGAAATTTACATTTTCATTCTCTTTGGAGAATTGTCCGTTTTGTGTTTGATTATTTTCTAGACTCATCTAAAAAATCTTGTGTTTGTGATAATAAATATTGATAAGGTAAGTGCCGAAGTCAACAAAGTTATATACTGCAAACTGTTTCTAAAATTTCTCCCCGGTAAAGGTTCGGCATATATTAAATCATTTGGATGCAATGCAAAATGTTGACTTTCAATAATATTTTCCTTAGATCCATCTACAACAAATACTTCGATATTGTCACCATTTTTTCTTAATATTTTTAATTTTTTAGGGCTGGCATAATCACTTAGACCTCCTGAGATTGCCAAGGCTTCTAATAAATTAATACTAACTCGGTCTTTTATAATTTTTTCACCAGCTGATTTGAACTCGCCTAAAAAAGTCAATGTAAATTCTGTGAAAACCACTCTAACCGTGATAAATTCTAAGTATTCTTTTAACCTTTTTTCTACAGTTTCTTCCAACTCAGTAACGGTTAAACCAAGTGCATTTACTTTTCCTACAAGTGGTAGATCTATTATTCCATCTGTATCGAGTATAAAACTGTTATTGGCAGCGTTTTTGAATTTTTGATCTATTAAGTCGACAGTTGTAGCGACTGTGCTTTCTATAAACAAAACTATTTTATCACCTTTTTTGAGCTTATATGGATTTTGTTTCGATAATAGATACGTTTTAGGATAATCTTTATTTTTGCTTTTTAACATTCTGATTCTAGAGTTTGTAACACATGATGACAAACAAAAAAAAACCAGAAAAACAGAAATTAGGTTTGAGAATTTAATTACTCCTATAAAATTGTGTTTCACTTTTTATTTTTTTCGTACCAAAGCTAGTAGCTCTTTTTCAATTTTCCAATCTTTGGCAAGTTTTAACAAAGCAGTGGCTTCCATTTCAGTGATATACCCTTTTTTGTTGGCTGACTCCCAAACATTGTTTATGATATAAATCTTTTTTTCAATTTCCATGTCTATGAAATTGCTCAAAAATGATTTTGCTTTTTCAAAACCTGAAGATTTGTCATTATCAATTAATTTCTTTGCCCATTCTAATTCTTCATTAGCATCAAACTCAATCGCAGTTTCCTTCAAAATGTCTATCTCACTTTTATCTAGTGTGTGATAATAAAATACAACCAATTTGATAAGCAAGAGCAGTTTCTTCTCTTCGGTGCTAAGCTCAATATTTGGTTGTGGTGTGTTCATTAGGTGCAACTTTTTCTAAGGCAAATGAAATCAATATTAATCAAACTCGGAAATGATATCTAATATTATTTTGTCAGCAACATAAAATCCCTCTTTAGTTAGGCTGATAATATTATTTTCAAATTTTACCAAGTTCGCATAAATATATTGTTTTATCGCTTCATTTCCCAATATTGAATCGATTATTTTTCGGTTTTTTAGTTGGCTAATGTCTATTCCCCACTTGGTTCTGAGTCCTGTCATGATCTTTTCGATATTAATTTGTGACTCATTGAGGTGTTCAGTTTCCTCAATTGCTAAAATTTCTTGGGTTAAGGAATCAATGTATTTATAGTTGTTTGATATATTTTTTACTCTCTTATTAATCCCATCAAAACTATGTGAAGATGGTCCAATCCCAAGATATGGTAAGTTTTTCCAATAAGAACTGTTGTGCTTTGAGTTGAATTTTTCTTCACTGAAATTAGAAATTTCATACCACACCCATCCTTTTTCTTCAATCTTTTCTTCAAGAACTTTTAGTTGTTCAAATGCGATTTCTTCATCAATTGATTGAATCAAACCTTTTTTGTGCCATTTTCCGAAAACTGTTTTTTCTTCAATAGTTAACTGATAGCATGAAAGGTGTTTTATCGGTAAATTAAATGCCTGTTCTAAATCGTTCTTCCAATTTTTTAAATAATTATCAAAGCCATAAATTAAATCAATGCTGATGTTTTCAATTCCAGAGTTGAACAAAACTTCGATTGCTTTTAGAGAATCATCTTTGCTATGGTTTCTATTAAATTTTTTCAAGACATCGTCATTGAATGATTGTATTCCAAGGCTTACTCGATTGATTCCTAAATTTTTCCAAACTTCGACTTTTTCACGGTTAATATCTTCAGGATTTGCTTCTATGGTTATTTCTTCAACTTCTGAAAGGCTATAATTTGAACTCAATGATTCAAAAAGTGTGTCTAATTGTTCAGTTTCTAGGATAGATGGTGTGCCGCCTCCAAAATACACAGTTTTTATGGGTGAACTAATTTCATGCTTCCTCAACATCAATTCTTTTGCCATCATCTTAATCAACTTTTCAGTTGAACCGAGATTAGTTGAAAAATGAAAATCACAATAATGACATGCCTGATGACAAAAAGGGATGTGCAAATATATCCCTGACATTTTTAGGCTATCTGACAAAAAATGTTAAATGTTTCAGAAGCTGCCCTGTCCCAAT
>JBDNDT010000064.1:0-9221 GCA_046718985.1 Cytophagales bacterium | reverse complement strand
CAGCGGCAAAAACCCCAATTGCTTGTGTGTTCATGGGAATTGAACTTTTCGGAACTGAAGTGATGTTGCCCTTAGCGATTTCGTGTTTTGTAGCCTTCTTTTTTTCAGGCAAACACGGTATTTATACAGAACAAGAAACAAACCATAACCTTTGGTCTTAAACTATTGTCTATCTTATGAATCTGATTCCTCACAAAACACCAAAATTATTAAAGTGGATTTATGGTGACTTGCTTTGGGAAGTGAACACAACAGAAAAGGTTGTTTATTTAACTTTTGATGATGGTCCGATTCCTGAGGTGACACCATTTGTCCTAGAAACGCTGAGAATGTTTAACGCAAAAGCCACCTTTTTTTGTGTAGGAGAAAATGTAGTTAAACACCCTGATGTTTTTCAACAATTGATTGATGATGGCCACACAGTTGGAAATCACACACACAATCATGTGAAGGGTTGGGAGAAGAAAACAGCTGATTATGTAGAAAATATAATGCTTTGTGAGAAAGCGATAGAAAAGCAAAGCAAAAAACTCTTCAGACCGCCCTATGGCAGAATTACCCGCAATCAAATAAATGTCGTCAAACAAGATTACACCATAGTGATGTGGGACGTGTTGAGTGCTGATTATGAAAAAAGTGTTTCGGCAGAAAGTTGTTTAAAGAACACACTTTTTCACACAAAGCCGGGGTCGATTGTCTTGTTTCATGACCACCAAAAAACCTACGAAAAGATAAAATTCGTATTGCCAAGATATTTAAATGAAATGAGCAAAAGAGGATTTAGGTTTGAAGCTTTAAATCTATAAATGAATAAAGTTTATAAACTTATTGAACTTGAACCCATTTGAATTCATTAGAAAGCCCGAACAACTTAAAAAACTTGCAAAAAACATTCCAAAAAAACTCAAAATTTTTTTTACATTATTTTGAGGTTTTTTAAGCCAAAATCACTTTGATTTGGCATCCATTTTTTGTTAACAAATTGATTTTCAATTGTGAGTTAATTCTGAAAACGGATTTGTAGTGCTCAAATGAAATCAAAAAAAATCATAACTCACTGAATATGTATAAGTTAAAACTTGTTATTGCGCAATTTGGGTTAAAATATGGAAATCATAGTATAGTTATTTTGGCTTTTTAATTTTGTACCAAAACTTCCTTATCATTTTTACTTTAAAAATGATGAATTCACTTTTTGAAAGAAACTAAATGTTTCGTTTGCGGTTCTTTCCCAATGATAATCTTTAGCTCTTTCAAAACCTTTTTTGGCTATTTCCTCTCTTTTTCGACGGTCATTCATCAGCATTTCGATTTTCATAGATAAATCTTTTGGAGAAAACGTTTCATAATACTCTCCTCCATCTGCTAAAGTTTCTTTCAAAGAGGGATTGTCAGCACACAAAACCGGAATTCCGGTAGCCATAGCCTCTAATAGTGTGATTCCGAATGTTTCACAACTTGATGCCATCACAAACAAATCAGCCTCCTTATAAAACTGAGGAAGCTCATCATGTTCAGTTTTGGTAACAAATTTCACTTGTCGGTCTGTTAAACCATATTTTGATTTCAAATCCAATAATTTTTTCATTGAATCTGAAAAAACACCTCCCACTAAAGTGAGTTCAACTTCAAAACCCTTTTGAGATAACATACCAACAGCTTCCAACAAAACATCCTGTCTTTTATAAAATACGATGGTTGAAACATAAAGAATTTTGAAAGGCTTTGGATTTTCTTTTTGTGAAAAATCACCTTTGAAAAACTTTTCAATCTCAACAGCATGTGGTATCACCACAGATTTTTGACTCAAATCACCGGAATATTTAAACGATTCTTTCATGGAATAGTCAGTGAGATAAATCACACCATCACTTGATTGAAAGCATTTGGCTTGTGTTATACCCAAAATCATCAGCCTTAGTCTGGTTAAACTCCAGCCATATTCCTTTTGGGTTTTTGGGTCAAATGGTTGTAAGTTTTGACAAAATGAAACTTTTGGATGATATCTTACATTGTTCCCGGCAGGTAGATATAGAAAATATAAGTCTTTTTTGAGTTCTTTTGGCAAAAAAAACCATTGCCAGATCATTTTTTTAAGAAACCCACCATTCAGCAGGGGATGTGTTTTTTTCTTCAACCATTCTTTGTCAGGAATTTGACTTAAAAGTTTTTTAGACCCCCAAATTTCAACTTCATCAAATCCAAATTCTTGGGGTGAAGCATATCTCAAAAATTCTCTTATGTGTGTGATGCCACCCCCTGAACCTATGTTCACAGCTTCGATGAACAGTTTTTTCATTTATGATTTTTTTCTGTTATGATTCAAAACGAATATCTCAGTTCACTCAAATTAATTCAAATTTTAAACAAAGATGTGTTTCTCAAAGTCCAAAATGCTGTTTTGCCATCTCGCAAACTTGTTGCCCAATTGCCAATGCCGCTGTTGCAGCCGGCGAAGGTGCATTCAGTACATGTAGGCTGTTCTGAAGATACTCAATTTTGAAATCGTCAATCATGTTTCCGTCAGGTTGCAAAGCCATGGCCCTCACTCCTGATCTCCCGGGCTTCAAATCAGACTCTTCTAGGCTGGGTATCAAGCGTTGTAACTGTTTCAAGAATAATTTTTTTGAAAATGCTCTTCTGTATTCGTTATATGCAAAATCTAGATTGTTAACCAACAACTTCCATGTACCGGAGAAGGAAAGTGCTTGGGTGGTGTCTTTCAAAGAAAAATCTAATTTACCATATCCTTCTCTTTTGAAGGTGAACACTGCATTTGGTCCGCATTCAATATCTCCATTCCACATTCTGGTGAAATGAACTCCTAAAAATGGAAACTTAGGATTGGGAACCGGATAAATCAAATTCTTCACCTTGTGTTTTGCTTCATCGGTGAGTTCATAATAATCACCCCTGAAACCAACAATCTGCATCCCTAAGTTTTTCGCACCATCTTTTTGGGCTAATCGATCTGAGAATAGTCCACCACAAAAAACCATGTTTTTTGCCCTGAAATTTCCTCTGTTAGTGATCACTGTTTTGTGGTTGCCGTCTTGAACAAGGTCTATCACCTCATGACCTATCATTACTTTGCTTTCAGGATTGATTTTGGAAATCAATTCCGCCAATTTGTTGGTAACACCTACAAAATCAACAATTCCCGTCACAGGCACCCAGATTCCTGCAATTCCCTTGCAAAAGGGTTCTATCTCTTTTATTCTTTCATGCCCGATTTTCTCAATGCCTTCAATTCCGTTTTCTATCCCTCTTTGGAAAATCTTTTCTAATTGTGGAATTTCCCAATCTTGTGTGGCAACCACCACCTTTCCGCAAACATCATGACTCACATGATGCGTTTTGCAAAACTCAACCAGTTCTTTTCTGCCGGAAACACAGTTTTTGGCCTTGAACGACCCCGGTTTGTAATATAAACCAGAATGAATTACTCCTGAGTTGTGACCTGTTTGGTGTGCCGCTAATTTCTCTTCTTTTTCTAAAACTAAAACTTTTAAGTGAGGAAAAGCATATTGAATTTTATATGCTGAAGCCAATCCGACAATCCCTCCTCCAACCACAATCACATCAAATACCATATTTAATCAAGATTTTTGCACGGCAAATATAGTGCCGATTCTTCACTTATAATAAGTCTATGTTCTTTTGAATTTTGATGCATTTTCATATGATATTTGTATGATTCTTTAGAGGCTCATTAATCATCATAAACCTACTCTTGAAACAAGAGCATTTAATATCGGTGGCTTCATTTTTATCAACTAAACACTATAAAACTTTCAATACTCACTCAGAAAGCAACTCAATTGCCTTTGCTGCAGCATGAAGCCCAAAAAGTGCCGGCATCCATGAACATGTACCATAAAATGACTTTTTAAAGTTTGCTCCATTGGTCGTTTTTAATGATTCTTTTTTTTGCAATTCTGATGAAAACACAGCCCAAACACCAGTTGTTATGCTATATTCTTTTCTAAGTCTTTTTCTCACATAATATCCCATTTTGCAGTGGTGTGTTTCACTCAAATCTACCACCTTAACAGAACTCGGATCTGATTTTCCTCCCGCACCCATTGAGCTGATGACTGGAATGTTTCTTTTATAGCAACTAGTAATCAGGTGAATCTTTGGAGTTATAGAATCTATGCAATCCAATGCTAAATCAAAGTCATTGTTTGCTATCAATTCATCCATAGGTTCTGGTCTCAGAAAGCTGTCATAAGCTGTAACGTTTAAGCATGGATTGATTTCTTTTAATCTCTTCTCAATCAAGGCTGATTTTGAATGCCCTATTGTTTCATGTGTAGCCTGCAATTGACGGTTGATATTGGTGATGTCAACCGTGTCACCATCTACAATGGTAAATTTTCCAACTCCTGCTCTAGCAACAAATTCAGCGGCAAAACTTCCTACTCCTCCCAAACCCACAATCAATACATGCTTTTCAGAAAGTTTTGCAAGTTTTTCCGAGCCAAAAAGCAATTCTGTTCTTTCAAGCCATTGTGGTGTTGGATTCATTCCCAAATGATGTAGTTGAATTTTCAAAAATTGATTAAGCTTGCAAAATTAATAAAACAGCAACTTTTCACATAATTCCAATTTTTGTTTTAAGCTTAATTTCATTGAACTCGGAATTTCTTAATTCGTTATCATTGTTAAATCAGTATTTTCAAATATTTATCAAATTCGCATTCCATGATTCATTTTAAGCCATCATTCATATTTTTTGTGTTGCTGATTCATCTCACTAATTTGGTTTATGCTCAGCAAATTCATCATTTTGATACCCTGAAAACAAATTCAGGCTTAGTTATTGTCCTCAAAGACAAATGTCAAAATGTTGAATCTAAACCTAAAATAGGCGAGAAAATAAAAGTGCATTACACAGGAACTTTTGAAAATGGACAAAAATTTGAGTCAAGTTATGATTTCGGGAATCCTTTCAAATTTGAATTAGGTAAAAAGGAAGTGATTCCGGCATGGGATGAGGCATTTCTTTATCTCTGTGAAAATCAAAAAGCCACATTGCTGGTGCCTTCAAGTCTTGCATATGGTGAAAAAGGACTTCTTGACCCTATAGACAAATCAAAATTCTTAATCCCACCTTCTTCCACCTTGTTTTATGAAGTTGTTTTGGTGAAAGTGATTAGAAAAAAGAAATAACACATTTCTATTGCCAGTGCTTATTATATGCATTGAATCATTTTTTTGATTATTTTGCACTTTGACATCCAAAAATTCGTTCTGTCATCATGAACAATACACAGTCTGACATACACAAGCAACTTCAAAAATTCAAAACGAAATATTTACTGAATGAGCTATTCAGAGATTTGCTTTTGTTTGCAGGAATCATGTCAACCGTTTATCTCCTAATTCTTGTTGGAGAATATTTCGGGAATTTTGACCCCATCTCAAGAGGATTAATGTTCTTTGTTTTGTTCGTGGTTTCAGGATTCTGTTGCACCGTTCTGTTGCTTAGACCCTTATTTAAACTTTTCAACAAAGATAATGAACTTCCTGACATTGATGCAGGCCTGAAATTAGGTCAACTTGAACCACAAATTGCAGATAAATTGGTCAACTTTCTCCAACTCTCTAAAGTTGAAAATGAAAATGCACTCCTAAAAGCTGCAATAAATCAAAAGTCATCAGAACTCAGCCCGTTTAGATTCACTGATTATGTAGATTCTAAAAAGAACTCTAAACTTTTTTGGATATCACTTCCTCCTTTGCTTTTGTTTCTTTCTCTCTTGCTTTTTTCGCCAAACATTTTAATAATAGGCGCAAACAGAATCATTAATTTCAGAGACAACTTCATAGGTCAAGCTCCTTTCACCTTAATTTTAACTCCATCAGAACTAGAAGCGGTCGAAGGCGATGATTTTGTCCTCAACATTGAGGTTCAAGGAACATCACTTCCTCAGTCTGTTTATATCATCCACGATGGCAAACGCTCTAAATTATCATCAAAATCTATAAACACCCACCAATTCACATTCCAATCAGTTAGAAGAAACACCAATTTTAAGTTGGAAGCTGATGGATATTTTTCTGATGATTACAAACTGAAAGTCTTAAAAAAACCTACAATAGTCGATTTGCAATTGAAACTCTTATACCCAAAATACCTCAACAAAAGTAATGAAACATTATCAAGCATTGGAAACATGACCATTCCCGAAGGAACCACTTTGAATTGGAAAATCAAAGCAAATCATTACCAAAAGCTTGTCATCACTTTCGAAAACCTTAATATAGAAACAAGTCACAATACTTTAAGTGATGTTCATACTTTTTCCCAAACACTCAAAGAGTCAGGTGAATTGAAAATCACCTTATTTGGTCTCAAAGAGGGTCTTTCAGAAACATTAACTTATTATTTTGAGGTCTTGAAAGATGCTTATCCAAAAATTGAAGCAGAATCAGTTGCTGATACCATGTTTTTCAGCCAAATTTCCATAGGTGGCTATCTTAGTGACGATTATGGTATTTTTAAAATAGGAATGTTTTTCAAAACAAGCCAAAACAAAAATTTTTCATTCATTCCTTTTCCAAACAACTCACAACTCAACCAAAACTTCATGTTCAATTGGCCAATTGATTCTTTGAAACTAGGAAAAGGGGATATTCTTGAATATTACGTAGCCGTTTGGGACAATGATGGATTTAATGGAGCAAAGATGTCAAAAACAAACATTTTTCAACTCAAAGTCCCAAAGGAAAAAGAAATCGAGAAAATCCTAGAAAATGAATCATCTGAAACCTCAAAACAACTCGAAAAATCTCTTTCATTGGCTTCAGACTTAGACAAAGAAATGAAAAAGCTTCAAAACAGACTCAAAGGAAAGAAAAACCTAGATTGGGAAGATAAAAAAGCAATCGAAGAATTGGTCAAAAAGCAGCAACAACTCAAAAATGAAGTTGATAAACTGCAAGAAAAGTTTCAAAACTTGCAAATGATGAACCAAAAGTTCACTGAACAAGACCAAAGACTAGCTGAAAAAATGGCTCAACTTCAAGAACTTATGAATGAAATGCTGGATGAAGAAACCCAAAAACTTTATGAACAACTTCAAAAAATGCTCGATGAAAAAAACAAAGAAGGTGAAATCAAACAACTGTTAGAAAAGATTGACATGAAAGATGAAGTCCTCGAAAAAGAACTTGACAGAGCCATGGAATTTTTCAAACAACTTCAATTCCAACAAAAGCTAGACAACACCATCAAAAGGCTTGATGATTTGAGCAAAAAACAAGATGAACTCAATGAAAAAAGCCAAGATCCAAAATCCGATACCAAAGAACTTTCAGAACAACAACAAAAACTTCAAAAGGAATTTCAAGATATGAAAGAAGAAATGAAAACTCTCCAAGAGATGAACAATGATCTTGAAAAGAAAAACGACATGCCGCAAGACTTAGATTCCAAGTTCGATGAAATCAACAATGAAATGCAAAAAGCATCAGAGCAAATGCAAAAGTCTCAAAAAAATCAAGCTTCAAAGTCTCAAAAAAATGCTTCAAAAGGAATGAAAGAAATGTCAGAAAAACTCTCTGAAATGAAAACAGAAAATCAAATGAAACAAAATGCCGAAAACATAGACGATTTGAGACAAATATTAGACAACCTTCTCACACTCTCCTTTGATCAAGAAGAAATCATGAAACAATTCAAAAAAATCAACCAATCAGACCCTAAATACATACAGCTTTCCCAAAAGCAAATCAAATTAAAAGACGACAGTAAAATCATTGAAGACAGCCTAATCGCACTTTCAAAAAGAGCATTCCAAATCAGATCCTTCGTCGTCAAAGAACTCTCAGACATGAATTTCAACCTCAATGAAGCAACACAAGCCGTCAAACAAAGACAACCTTATCTTGCAGCAGGAAAACAACAAACCGCAATGACCTCCATCAACAACCTCGCCCTCATGCTCAGCGAAGTCCTTGACCAAATGCAACAAGAGCAACAAAGCATGATGCAAGGATCGGGAACATGTTCAAAACCCAACAAAGGAAAACCTAAACAACAAGGCAACAAACCAAACCTCAGCCAACTTCAACAACAACTCAACCAACAAATGCAACAAATGATGAAAGGAGGCAAAACAGGAAGAGAACTTTCAGAACAACTCGCTAAAATGGCAGCTCAGCAAGAAAAAATCAGAAAAGCAATGAAAGACCTTGAACAAATGAAAGGAAATGATGGCAAAAACGCAGGTCAAGGCAAACTAGACGAACTCAAAAAACTCATGGAGAAATCAGAAGAAGACCTCGTCAACAAAAGACTCAACCCAGAACTCATCAAAAGGCAACAAGACATCATAACCCGACTCCTTGAAGCCGAAAACGCCCAACGAGAAAGAGAATTAGATAACAAAAGAGAATCTAAAACAGGCAACGAACTCCAGAGACCCATTCCGCCCACAATGGAAAAATACATGAAACAAAACAACAAACAGGTGGAACTCCTCAAAACAATGCCACCTTCATTCTCTCCTTATTATAAGAAGCAAGTAAACGATTATTTCCAAAAACTTGAAAACTAAAATGAAAACAGAATTCCACCTCATGCCCGACAATTCAAGACTTTGGGTACACATTTTCCAAAACCAACTCAACCAACAACAACTTGAATTCCTAAATTCACAAACAACTCAATTCTGTGAAAACTGGACCGCTCACGAAAAACCTCTTAATGCATCTTTTCAAATCCTTAATAATAGAGTCCTTGTTTTAGCAGTTGACGAAGCAAATCAATCGGCAAGCGGTTGCTCAATTGACAAATCAATCAAGTTCTTGGAAGAAATGTCAACACAACTCCAAAACCCACTGCTTCCAAAAGAAGAAATCGTTTTTATAGACAATAAAAAGAATTTATCCTCAATCAAATTCACCCAAATTGAACAAGCAATTCAAGAGAATCAAATTCAACCCGACTCCCAAATCATCCCCACATGGGCGAGCGATAAAAAAACATGGGAACAAACGCTCTTTAAACCTCTTTTAGAAACTTGGCTATCGAGATTTCTCAACAAAACCACCGCTTGATCAAAACCACAAAATCTAAATATCTCATTTTTTCATTATATGGGCGCGCCTGACGGCCGGGCTGCATCCGGGGTCCGCTGTCGCTTCCGCCCCGTTGTTTGGGTTTGGCAATAAGTTTAAGAGCTGAGTTGAAATCAATCGCCTGCCAAACC
>JBDNDT010000063.1:0-9248 GCA_046718985.1 Cytophagales bacterium | reverse complement strand
TTTCCTTGAATACTTTTGTGAAATCTGTTGTACATTGTAAAAAGCCTATCACTATACTTTTCTAAATCAATACCCAAGCCATTGTCTGCAACAAAAACTTGGGTTTCTTCTTCTTTTTTATTATGAATTAACCCAATCTTGATATGAGGCATTTCATCTTCTTTTCTATATTTGATAGAATTGCTCAGTAGATTATACATTATGCTACTCATTAATGTAGGAATAGTATAAATAACATCGCTTTCTAAAAACTGCCTTTCAATGAATGTCTTTGTGTATGAAATCTCCGGAGAAAGCAACTTCTCAACTTTATCAACAATTGAACTAAACGTCACCTCATTTTTTTTCTCTAAAACATGTTTTTTACTATTTAGGATTTCATTTAAATCTCTCAAAACATTATCTAAATCATTTGCTGATGTGCTGATTAACTGAACAAGTTCTACATTGCTTTTGCTAGCCGGGTTCTCCAGATTAAACAGACCGCAAAAACCTTTAATATTGCTTAATGGTGCTCTAATGTTGTGAGAAACCACAAAACTGAATTGCTCTAAGTTTTTGTAACTCACTGACAAATCTGCATACAACTTGTTGGTTTTGGATTCTGATTCTGTTCTCTTAATAATTTCAGTTTCAAGCTCTGTCTGTTTTTTAGTCAAACTATTGAGTAAAATTTTGTAATAGTTAGAGTAGTTGAAGAACAAAAAAAACATCAAAATCATGTTGCATATCATGTTGATGGTGTAAATCACATCTTCATTTCCCGAATGAATAATTTCATAAACGCTGCCATGATATTCAGTGTGATAAAAAGTAAAAACCAAGGCCAGTATATAAATTGAGAATGTTGGAATAATTGATAAAAATGTAAACTCATCCACTACCCAAAAAATAAAAAAAGGAGCTGTATAAAGATACAAATGAAAACCGGAATCATAACCCAACAAAACTGAAACTATTGTTACACTAAGCACAGTTGTGGAGATTAGTATAATTTTACTGACAAAAAACTTCCTTTTATGATTCAAATAAATACAAGAAGCGAAACCTATTTGAAAGACAAAAAAAGCAATCACTCCAAGATACAATTCATTTTTTAAAAAGAAGTAATAAAAATAATTTGGGATAATCAGACAAAGTAAACAGAAAATGTTGATAGACCTCTTTTTATATGCCTTGTGAATGGGTGTTTCCGGAGAAACACCTGAATTTACTATTCCTGATAAAATACGCAAAAGAAATTTTATCATTTTGATAAAGAGAATTTTAAGGAATTACGAAAATTGTAAACCAAGTAAATATAATATAAGTCAATCAAAAAGCAAGCTACACTCAAGGTGGTTACCCATTTGGTTTCCGGCCACTTCAAATAAACCATCACTGAAATCAATCCTGTTCCAAAACACTTTGTCCAAGCTGCGATGACACTGAGATGTTTTTTATATTCATTGCTAAGCCTTAAAAACATTAACACATATAACGATGAAATCAACGTATTTAAAATATAAGCAGAATTGGCACCTATTGGGTTATCAAATCCTTCTTTGATAAAAAAGTATTGCGCCACTAACCATCCTAAAATTCCAAAAGTAAACATTGAACGATAATTTTGTTTCACTTCAGGAATCACTTGTTTAAAACCATAACGATAAAAACCCCATACTATCACCAAATCAATAATGAACCACAGTTTATAACCGATTTCTAACAAAAAACCCATATCAGGGACAACATAAAATGACCACAACAATTCCCAAGTGAAATTTGCACATAACACACCGGCAGGCATTTCACAAAACTTATTTACAAAAATGTTCCTCACTATGTAAGCATAGCACACCAACCAGAGCACTGCACCTGTAAAAAAAAGCCCAAGTTGCAAAGGGGTATAATCAACTGTGTTGAACCAAACGATGTTTAGAATTGTGAAATTCATTTGAAATAAAGTTTAGGTGATGATTTATGAAAAGTAACTTAATATTTTGGTTAATTTTGAAACGGAAATCGGCACTTTTCCATTCCAAGGCAAGCCTTTATTATAGCGATTTCTGTCATGCAATCTCAAAAAAACCAACCACCAAGGTTCATGTAATTTCCAAACCTTGCATCTTTTTGCCCTCACCCCCGTGAAAGAAAGTATCGCATTCACAGCTCTTCTTGCTGCTTCATTTGCTCCTTCCATGGTCGCTAGATCAGTGTTGGTCTTCACATAATCTGAAGCTAAAAACAAGTTTGAAATATCAGTGTATGCAAAAGGTCTAAGAGGCCAGGTGTTTTTGTTGTTTACTAACAAGGGTTCTATGTTGATGGGTGGAATTCCTGTGGCAATTGCCGGGTCAAGATTCCAAGAATGCAACATATCATCCCTCAGCACAACTTCCCCGTCAATGTTCAAGCTTTTTTGCAACTGCTCCCAAACCTTTTTAACAATCACATATTCACCGTCTTTTTCTTTCAGCCAATCAAATGCTGTCTTTTCTGTCAATTCATCTGAGGAAAACCAATCTGAAATGTCTATTGATAAAATTCCTTTCACTGTTCCATCACCGTGATTAGCCCAGTCATAATTTTTCCAAAACTGTGCTTGGGAAATTGATGTCAAAGCCCAAGGTGTGTCTATGTAAATTGTGTGTCCATGATTGAGAGGTACGTCTTCTTTGAGATATAGCTGTAAACCACTCATCCATGAAACATGGGTTTTGAGTTCTTTCAAATATTCCAAAGTAGGGTCAATGTGCAACATTTCGTCATTTAAGAGATTAGCCATAACTTCAACCGGCATGGCTGACAAATAAACATCCCCCTTTATATTTTGAATACTTTGATTTTCTGTGTTTTTGATGTTTACAGAGGTAATCAAATCGAAATTATCAGTTTCAAAGCTTATCACTTTTGAGTTGACATAGAACTCAACACCTTTCTTTTTCAAGAACTCCACCCAAGGGTCAATCCAAACTTGGTTGGTCGGACCGTTAAGAATTCTATCACTGCTTTTTCCGGGTTTTAGAACGTCGAAAGTGAGTTGCAACAAAATGTCACCTCCTGTTTTTGTTGAGATATCTTCTGCACGAGCAGCTACCAAAGTTCTGGTGAGACCTTTTGCACAAAACGTCTTGTATGCTTCTGAAAATCTATCGGCTTCAACAAATTCCCACCACCCCACTCTTTCGTATTCGTTTTTCCTTCTTTCAAAGCAAGATGACATCAACTGCCAAATTCTATTTGCAAAATAATCTTTTTCTTCATTTGAAAGACCTAACTCTACCCCACTGTTCCTTTCAATATATTTTTTTATTTCGCTCAAAGAAGTTGGCAAACTTGCCGGTAACAAAAACGACTTTTTACCATAACGGGCAATTTTGATTTCTGTGGTATCTACAAGATTGTCATAGACCGTTTTGTTTTTGAAAGGAATTTCTTTCATGGTTGCGGTCACATGTTTATAAAATTTCGGGAAAAACCTAAATCCATGTTCACCAGGCAATGGTTTAAACCCCGGAAGGTTACTATCGGGAACATCAAAACTTCTGGCTTTACCCCCTAAAATGGATTTAGTTTCATAAACTTTCACTTTGAAACCTCTTTTCACAAGTTCATGTGCTGCGCTAAGTCCGGCTACACCACCACCTAAAATGATTGCTGTTTTCAAGATATAAAAAGTTATGTACTTATATAAGAAAATTACATGTAATAGTTGCAGTCAAAACCTTATATTATCAATAAAACAACCATGAAAACTTACATCAATTTAAGCCTGATTTGTTATTTAAAAAAAACAATAATAAACTGATTATCAAAAAAAATAAACACAAAAAATAGTTTTCAAAACGTCCTATTGTTACTTTCAATGACGCTTTGAAAACTTAAAAAAACAATTATATACCTTCTGCAATAACTTCTTTCACCTCAGGAATCATACGTGTAAGAAGATTCTGAATCCCGGCTTTCAAGGTCATCGTTGATGAAGGACATCCACTGCAAGAGCCCTGCAACAACACTTTGACAGTTCCTTCTTCGAAAGAATGAAAGGTTATTGCACCACCATCTTGCTCAACAGCAGGTCGGATATATTCATCTAACAAGGTTTTGATTCTAATCACAATTTCAGGCTCATCACCACTGCTTTCTTCTGAGGCATTTTCTTGAAACATTAATTTTTTGCCCGATTCAAGGTAAGCCTTGATATGAGCTTTCAAAATTGGGCTTAAATCTTCCCACGATGTTTGTTCCTCTTTCGTTACAGTAACAAAATTTGAAGCATAAAAAACCCTTTTGACGCCGGAAAACTGAAAAAGCTCAGTTGCCAAAGGTGAAATCCTTGCCGCATTCAAGTCAGCAAAATCTATTGATTTACCCTCAGGTAACAACAAGAAATCTACGCAAAACTTCAGTGAATTGGGATTGGGGTTTGATTCGGTGTAAATATTAACTACTTTATTTTCCATGTTTTTGTACGTTTTTGAATCTAATTTCAATAATTCTGAATAGAAACGTAAATATAGCATTCATTGCTTCTATATTCTCTTATTAACAGCTATGACACCTTAAATTGTTTCAAAATGCAAATTGAAAATCGGTGGAATGATAAAAAATTGTTGATGGTTTTTATAATTTTAGATGAAAAACCAATTATTAAAAGTCGCTTTGTTAAGGTAATTGAGACCTCTTAGAGGTCAAATGTTTATAGCAATTTTTAATTTGGATTCCTATTTGTCCCCTGCGGTGTCAAACATTGCCATGCTTTCTATTGTGCAAATAGACATCTAAAATTTTCAGTTTCACTTCACTAATTGACATTGAATCAAAACACTAAAACACTATTCATATTCAACTCAAACTTGCTTTGAAAGACATTTTGAATTGATGAAAATGAGAATGTCACTCAATTTAAAAATTAAAATTCCAAATCATCATAGAATTCAATGATTTTTTGCCTTCTTATTCGCTTTTTTTGAATATTTCGTTTTATTTTGTTCATTATAATATGTGCAACCCGAATAAACAATTTTTCAAATGGCAATAACCCTTGACAAAAAGCACTTTTCAAATGAAAATGAGTTCAAGACCTTTGAATGGCTTGAAACAAATGGACTAGGTGGTTATGCAAGCAGCTCCTTAACATCAATCAATACCAGACGCTATCATGGTTTGTTAGTGGCTGCTTTGAAACCTCCTGTTGAAAGGGTTGTAATGTTGTCAAGGTTAGAAGAAACATTGGTTTTCAAAGACGGGACAAGGGTTGAATTGTTTGCCAATCAGTTTCCGGGAATAGTTTCCCCATTGGGTTATCAGCACTTAAAATCTTTTGAAAAAGACTTTTTCAGCACATTTGTTTTTGAAGTCAAGGGTGTGCAGTTGAAAAAAACCATATTCATGCCTTATGGCAAGAACACAACCGTAGTTAAATATGAAGTGATACAAGGCACTCAGCCTTTTTATATGGATTTGAGACCATTCATTTCATTCAGAGATTTCCACTCACTCACCAGAGCAAACGACGCTTTGAAATGGGAATATTCATGGGACACACATGAAGAATTGATTTTGAATCCCTATGAAGGAATGCCTTCATTGCACATGCAGGCGAAGGATTCAAAATTTGTTTATTTCCCGGGTTGGTATCATGAGTTTGAATATCTCGTTGAGCTTGACAGGGGTCAAGACTTCAAAGAGGATCTTTTTTCTCACGGTTATTTTTCTAAATCCCTGAAGAAAGGTGATGTATTTTTCATTATTGCTTCAACAGAATCAGTTAGAAATCTAGACGGACAGTTATTGATGTCCGAAGAACTGGAAAGAAGGAAAAAACTATTAGAAGTTTTTGACAATCCTGATGAGATTGAAAAAACATTGACACTCGCTGCAGATCAGTTTGTGGTGAAAAGAGATAAAGATTTAAGAACAATCATTGCCGGATATCATTGGTTTTCTGATTGGGGAAGAGATACCATGATTGCTCTGCCCGGCATATGTTTGGTGACCAAAAGATTTGATGAAGCTAAAAAAATCTTGCAAGCATTCGCCAAAAGCGTGGACAAAGGAATGATTCCCAACCGTTTCCCTGATGATGGCGAAGAACCTGAATATAACACCGTTGATGCCACTTTGTGGTATTTCGTAGCTATTTACCAATATTATCAATACACAAAAGATCTCGATTTCATCCAAAAGGAATTACTACCTGTTTTGCTTGAAATTTATGATTGGCACAAAAAAGGAACTCGATACAACATCATCGTTGATCATGAAGACGGTCTTTTATATTCAGGTGAAGAAGGTGTGCAATTGACTTGGATGGATGCTAAAGTGGGTGATTGGGTAGTAACCCCAAGACTTGGTAAACCTGTTGAAATCAAAGCATTGTGGTATAATGCACTGAGAATACTACAATTTTTTACGGGTCTGGCAAAAGACATCAAAAACGAAACCCAGTTCAAAAAAGAGGCTGACAAGATTCACAATGTTTTTGAAAAAACCTTTTTCAACAAAGAAAGCAAGTGTCTTTATGATTGTGTTGGTGATTATGTCAACGATGGTTCTGTCAGACCCAATCAAATTTTTGCAATAAGTTTACCTTTTGACCTTCTCGAAGAAGCAACAGCCAAAAAAGTCCTTAAAGCTGTTGAAAATAAGTTATTAACACCTTATGGGTTGAGAAGTTTAGAACAACAAGATCCTCATTACAAAGGCTACTATTTCGGAAATCAATGGTCAAGAGATGGATCTTACCATCAAGGTATTGTTTGGGGGTGGCTCATCGGACCTTATTACACTGCGAAAGTAAAGCTTGAAGGTGATGCAGGTGTGTCAAAGGTCGAAAAACATCTGAAAAAACTCTGTCAACACCTGAAACAAGCAGGTATTGGCTCTATTTCTGAGATATTTGATGCTGAAGAACCATTTAAACCCAACGGGTGTATTGCACAAGCTTGGTCTGTGGGTGAAGTGTTGAGAGCTTATGTGGAAGATGTAAAAGGAATCAAACCTAAGATTTAATCTTCATTTTCATGGTCTAAAACACTCAAAATTGGTTTTTTCTTTTGCAAAACAAGGTCAGAAGCTTCTCTGAGCTTGTCTAAAAGAAGATTGAGTACATTTGCTTCCTCCTCCGTTATTGATTTCATGATTTCTTGAAGTTCTAGGATATCGTTGTCTATTTTTTCCAACAATGCCAAGCCTTCTTTGGTGATGTTGATATCTACATGCCTGCGGTCAATTTTATTAACTTTTCTTGAAACCAATTTTTTCAACCTCAATCGCTCCACAATTCGTGAGGCATCACACATTTTATCCAACATCCTCTCTCTGATATAAAGCACAGTGACCGGTTGTTCTTTGGCACCTCTCAAAATGCGAAGTACATTATATTGTTGTTGAGTGAGATCGAAGGAAGAAAAAAAGCTTTTAAACAAATATTCCAATTTATAATTGGTATATATCAAATTGATATGTGCTTTTTGATACACATCCTTAAATTCCTTTTGTTTAATCTCGTCCTCTAATCTCATTTCTTAGCTTTTGAAAGGGTTACGAAAATGAACAAAGTTGGTTTAAGTTAGTTCTGATTATTTGACAAAAAGAGGCAACAGCAAGCCAAACATGACTTTTAAGCGTTTAAAGCACAAAATTGTTATGACAATAATTGTTAAAACTACAAACCAAAAAGAGATACAAAATACCATTATTACAACCCCTTAGATAAGCCCAATTTGGTCGGGATATTAAACTCGAACACAAAATTACACAGCGAGATAAATTGAAATAAAAGTAAAAAAAAGCAAAAAACAAACAACCCTTCCATCGCATTTTAACGATTTAAACATTTGAAAAATACAAAAAAATACAAGCATTGTAACAGTTTAACAATAACTTAACATAAATAACAATAATTTAACATTGGCATAAAGACTAGGTTTTATTGCAGAATTATATTCGCAAAAATTTTAACGATTCATTATGCTTTTGCGTCATTTTTCAACTTTTGTTTTAGTAACATTCTTCAGTTTCAGCTCTTACTCACAAGGAGGGAAAGGTAAAATTGCCGGAAAGATTATAGACAAGTCTAACGGTGAAGATTTGATTGGTGCAGTTGTACAGATTGAAGGTACAAATGCCGGAGCGGCCACAGACATTGAGGGTAAATATGTTATCTCAGTGGAGCCCGGTATATATACTGTTATTTTAACCTACATCTCATACAAAACCGAGAAAATCCAAGGGGTTGAAGTGAAACCCGGTCAAGTGACTTACCTCAACTTTGCCATGAAAGAAGATGTGCAAGAGATGGAGGAAGTTGTGATCACTTACACCGTTGAAAAATCAAGCACCGAAGCATTGTTGATTGAAAGAAAAAATACTACACAAGTATCAGATGGAGTATCAGCAGATCAAATCAGAAAAACCCCCGATCGTTCAACAGCAGATGTATTGAAAAGAGTGACAGGCGCATCAATACAAGAAGGTAAATTTGCTATCATTAGGGGTATGAATGATCGTTATAATGCAGGTTATTTAGATGGGGCACCACTTCCCTCAACAGAAACCGATAGAAAAGCATTTGCATTTGATGTGATTCCTGCTGCATTGATTGATAAAGTGGTTATCTTAAAAGCAGGAACACCTGATTTAACCGGTGATTTTGGTGGTGGAGTTATTCAAATCTCAACCAAATCAGTTCCAGAGAAATTCACACAACAGATATCAGTGGGTGGGCAATATCATTCACTGACTACTTTTAATAAATATTCTGATTTTGGAGGAAAATCTAAATTAGATTGGATGGGTTACGATTCTGATGGTTTTTACACAAAATTTAGATTAAGCATAAGAAGACCCGGTACAAGCGAATTTAATTTAGGTTTAAAAAATGGACCTAGAGCTATACCAAACGACATTGGTGTAATGACAATTCCCGGTGGAAACCCAAATGCTTCAACAAGGAACAGATTGGCCGGCGAATCTGAGAAATTTAATTTTAATTATACTACAGAAAATTATAACGCCAACATAAATCCTAGATTTGGTTACACGATTGGAATGCCTATAAAAATAGGAAGAGGTGTTTTAGGAGTGTTATTTTCTTATTCTTACAGTGATACCAGAAAATACAATGAAGCCTTAGTTGATATACCTAGAACTGATGACAATGAACCAAGACAAAGAACGAAAGATCAAAGATTTTTTAGAAACATTTCCAGCGGTGGAATCTTGAACGTTAATTACAAAATCAACCCAAATCATCTCATTGG
>JBDNDT010000062.1:0-9283 GCA_046718985.1 Cytophagales bacterium | reverse complement strand
ATCGCTATATTGCAGGAAGCATCAGAGTGAGCAAAAGAAGCGAGCCACATGAAATCAAAGTGATCAGAAGAAACAACGACACTGAAAAAGTGAAGAAAAAATGAGTGTTTTGCCTGATAAAGACCATGAATTTTTCATGAGAGAAGCTTTGAAAGAAGCCCAATATGCTTTTGATGATGGTGAAATTCCTGTGGGTGCAGTGGTGGTGTGTGGTGAAAAAATCATCGGAAGAGGTCACAATCAAACTGAAAAACTCCATGATGTCACAGCACATGCTGAAATGATAGCAATCACAGCCGCGAGTAACTTCATAGGTGGGAAATATCTAAAAGACTGCAAACTTTATGTCACGCTTGAACCATGTGTGATGTGTGCGGGTGCGATGAAATGGGCTCAATTAAGTGAGTTGATTTTTGGAGCAAGTGACCCAAAAGGAGGATTTTCAATGTTGACAGAAAACATACTCCATCCCAAAACAAAAGTCATCAAAGAAGTTTTATCTAAAGAATCGGAACAATTGCTTAAATCTTTTTTCTTGAAATTGAGAGAATGATTAGTGAAACAGGAAGTTTTAGCACCTTAAAAATTCTGATAACTTTCACTTAACAATTAGCCCTCAAAAAAATAATTTTTGAAAGCCTATTGCATTGAATTTTTCTAAGCTAAAACCTCCAAATTTTGAAGTTTTAAGAAGTTGTGAATTGTACATAACCGTTTTGAATACATTTATCCACATTTTTTTGGAAAATCAAAAATGTCATAATTTTCTGTAATTCAACAAGATAGAATTGTCTTTGGAAAACCGTGTGGAAAACTTTTTTAAATTGTGGATAAGTAAGGTTTTTTGAAGTGTTTAAAAACTTAACCTATTCATTACGTGAAAGTTTTGTTAATAATGACTTAACAAAAAGGAAATGAAATGTAAGAATGATGTAAGTAAATTTGTAATTATAAAAAAAAACCGACCTTTCGGTCGGCTCTTTTTCCCCACACTGAAATCAACATCACAAAGTTTTTCAGAACCTGTCAAGATTCATCACCTTGTTCCAAGCCTTCACAAAATCATGCACAAATTTTTCTTGTGCATCATCTGCGGCATAAACCTCAGCAATGGCTCTCAGTTCAGAATTTGAACCAAAAATGAGGTCTGCTCTAGTAGCCGTCCATTTTTTCTCACCTGTTCTTCTGTCTCTGGCTTCAAAAATATCTTGAGCATCAGAAACAGCACGCCAAGTGATCCCAAAATCCAGTAGATTCACAAAGAAATCATTGTTGAGAGTGCCTTTTCTATTGGTGAAAACTCCAAAGTCTGAGTGGTCGAAATTAGTGTCTAAAACACGCATACCACCCACCAGAACGGTGGTTTCGACAGGTGTCAAAGTCAACAATTGAGCCTTGTCAATCAACATTTCTTCTGCTGAAGTTTTTAGATTTCTCTTTGTGTAGTTCCTGAAACCATCAGCCAATGGTTCAAGCACGGCAAATGATTCAACATCAGTTTCGTCAATCGAAGCATCATTTCGTCCGGCTTCAAAAGGCACAGAAACCTCAAAACCGGCATCCATTGCAGCTTTCTCAATTGCCGCGCATCCAGCTAAAACAATCAAGTCAGCCAAAGAAACCTTTTTACCGTCTTTTTGGGTTGCATCAAATTGGTGTTTGATTTTTTCTAAGGTGGTCAAGACTTTGTCTAGTTGAGCAGGATTGTTCACTTCCCAATATTTTTGAGGTGCTAATCTCACTCTCGCGCCATTGGCACCTCCTCTTTTGTCAGAACCTCTGAAAGTTGATGCAGATGCCCAAGCAGTTGAAACTAATTCAGAAACACTCAATCCGGATGCAAGAACCTCAGACTTCAAAGCTTCGACATCAGCTTTGTCAATCAGTTTATAGTCAATTGCCGGTATTGGATCTTGCCAAATCAACACTTCTTTCGGTACTTCTTCTCCTAAGTATCGAGCTATCGGCCCCATGTCTCTGTGAGTCAGTTTGAACCAAGCTCTTGCAAAAGCATCGGCAAACTCATCAGGGTTTTCATAAAATCTTCTGGAAATCTTTTCATAAGCAGGGTCAAAGCGAAGCGCCAAGTCAGTAGTTAACATCATCGGAGCATGTTTTAGCGCAGGGTCATGTGCATCAGGCACTGTGCCTGAACCTAAACCATTTTTAGGTGTCCATTGGTGAGCACCTGCAGGGCTTTTTGTCAATTCCCATTCATAACCAAAGAGATTTTCAAAATAATTGTTGCTCCATTGAGTGGGAGTGGTGGTCCAAGCACCTTCCAAACCACTGGTGATGGTGTCTTTTCCATGTCCTGAACCGTAATTGTTTTTCCATCCGGTGCTTTGTTCTTCAATGCTCGCGCCCTCAGGTTCAGCTCCAACATAAACACTTGGGTCAGCAGCTCCATGGGTTTTTCCGAATGTGTGACCACCTGCAATCAATGCAACAGTTTCTTCATCGTTCATAGCCATTCTTCTGAATGTTTCTCTGATGTCTTTTGCAGAAGCAATGGGGTCAGGGTTTCCGTTCGGGCCTTCAGGATTCACATAAATCAGACCCATTTGAACTGCACCTAAAGGGTTTTCAAGTTCTCGGTCACCGGAATATCTTTTGTCTTCCAACCATTTTCCTTCCGAGCCCCAATATATATCATCTTGAGGTTCCCACACATCTTCACGACCACCTCCAAAACCGAAAGTTTTGAAGCCCATAGATTCCAAAGCACAGTTTCCGGCTAAAATCATCAAATCAGCCCAAGAAAGTTTTTTGCCATATTTTTTCTTAATTGGCCATAACAACAATCGAGCCTTGTCTAGGTTGGCATTGTCAGGCCAACTGTTTAGGGGAGCGAATCTTTGTGTTCCTGCGCCTGCCCCTCCACGACCGTCAGCGATTCTGTAAGTTCCTGCGCTGTGCCAAGCCATTCTGATGAAAAAAGGACCGTAATGACCATAATCAGCAGGCCACCAGTCTTGAGAATTTGTCATCAGATCATAAATGTCTTTTTTCACAGCCTTCAAGTCCAATTTTTTGAACTCATCAGCATAGTTGAAAGACTCACCCATAGGGTCAGATTTTTCAGAATGTTGCCTGAGGATGCCTAAATTCAACCTGTTAGGCCACCAGTCTTTGTTTTGAGTGCCTCTTCCGGCCACTGATTTTGTCATTGCACCAGTGAATGGACACTTTCCATTACCTGTTGCACCTGCATGATGTGAATGTTCCATTTCTTTTGAGAGTTTAATCAAGTTCAAATATACGAGGCTTTTAGATTATAGTAAAAACAAATATTCTCTATAACGATATAATAAATTGCAATATTTAATCGAATTGTATTCTTTTACACTTATGATAGTTCAGCGACCATGTTGGATATTTTTTAACCCAAATTAAGCAATTAGAAATAATGTATAATTTGTAAGGTTTTTATTTTCAAGATGTTTCTAATGCAAAGCATTAGAAATTTTCTCACCATAAGGGTTTTAAACGTTTGAATATATGTTTTTATAAATGTGGCATTTACCGATTTTTTTTATGCTAATGCTTAATTCGGATTTAATCTATATTCTGAAATAGCAACAATTTTAAACAAGCATTGGCTACTACTATTGACCAATCAGGCGTAAAGCATATAGACAATTTAGCGTTTTCGTTTTTGCCTGCATCGGTTTATTGTTACAATATCGGTGATATTACATTGAAAAATAAATAAAACAGGGAACAATATTAACCCAAACTCCAAAATTTCGCCACAATCAAAAAACTTATATGGCTTTATTTTTAGAAATTGTGCTTTATAACCGGAATAATTCATACCGGTTTATTTCACTTTCTAATCACACTTGATAGAAAAATGGAGGTGTTCAAAAATGAAATCTGTGGGTTTGCGTTTCTTTCAATGTGATAAACCGAATCATTGAGTGATTTATAAATCTTTTCTAGATTTTCTTTGTTGATTGCACTAACAAACTTCTCAAAAGAATCCTTAATTTCAGGGCTGACTCTGGTCAAGTTAGTTTTCGCACTTGCCACAAGCACTTCTCTAAACAACTTTATACCTGAATGCAAAACCTCTTTTTGCTTTTCTCTCCCTAAAGCTGAAAATTGTTCTCCTAATTTCAGGATGTTGGAAAAATCATTGGAATAACATTTTCTCATCCAATCCATGAAAAACTCAAAGTCTCCAAAATCTGAGTTTTCAACAATTTTCATGGCTTTCCCTAAATTGCCTTCACCCAGATATTGTGCTTTGATTAAATCAATCTCTTCTTTTTCAGGATAATGTGTTGTTAGATAGCCTAAGATTTCTTCATCAGAAAAAAGCGGAACAAAATTCAACTGAACTCTGGACAAAATTGTGGGGAGGATTTTTTCATAGTCATTGCTGACCAGCAAAAAAACAGTGTCACCCGGCGGTTCTTCCAAAATTTTCAACAACATGTTGGCAGATGCAGCATTCATGAATTCAGCCAACCAAATGAAGGCAATTTTATATCTTCCTTCATTTGATTTTAGAAAAAGAGGGCTTGCCAAAGCCCTTGCTTCATCAACTGAAATGTTCAGTTGTGAATTTTTTGCTCCATGACTTGCTATCCAATCTTGGGAGCTGCCAAAAGGTTGTTCAATCAGGAAATTTCTCCACATCATCATGAGTTCTTTCTTTTTGTCACCTTTTTTCATGTCGGCTGTTGCTGCCAAAGGCATCAAAAAGTGAAGATCAGGATGAATAAACTTTTTCATTTTGTGGCATGAAGCACATTCACCACATGAGTCGCTTTCTTTAGGGTTTTCACAGTTCAAATACTGAGCATAAGCCAAAGCTAAGGGTAATGAAGCTGAACCTTCAACACCATAAAAGAGCTGTGCGTGCGCAACATGACTTGTTTTCAAAGAACTAATTAAGGCTCTTTTCTGTTCAACAAGACCCGGAATTTCTGAAAAATTCATTTATGTGGAAAGCTATGTTTCAAAATTAACGATTTCAAATCTAAGAATTTTTACTAATTCATTAACTTGCAAAAAAAACCAAACCTTTTCTCTTGTTTTCAAAATTGTCAATAGTAAATTGATAAATCAAAATCAAAACAAACAAAGAGAAGACATTTAAAGGAATTTTATTTCAATAACAGCGCATTTTATTTAATGTTTAAGTCATATTTCACTCAAAAATATTTTCTCGACACAAGCGACTTTGTCTTAACACCATTATATTTTTTGTTTTTTTTCATCCTTTTGCAGTTTTTAGCCAAAACACAGAAAAAGGAAAACCAAGCTTATTTTATCAAAGCAGGTATTGCAAAATTGGTAGCTGCAATCTTCTTTTCGCTAATTTATTACGCAGTTTATGGCGGTGGTGACACTTCACAATATTTCACTTTTGGCAAAAGAATCAATATTAGTTTTTTTGAAGAGTCCCCTACTTTTTTCTTCAAAATTTTATTTTCACATGGTCAGTTTGATTCTGAAACTGAAATTTTAACCAGATATATGGATTGGTATAGTGACAAGTCGTCTTTTTTGATTGTGAAAATCGTATCAGTGCTTTGTTTTTTTTCTTTTCAGACTTTCATACCAATTGCAATGTTTTTTGCATTTTTTTCATTTCTAGGGCTTTGGAAGCTTTTTTTGATATTTTCAGAAGAAAATCCTTTGCATAAAAAGCATATCTGGCTGGCTATTTTTTTTGTTCCTTCTACACTTTTTTGGTCTTCAGGGATTTTGAAAGATGGTATTGTTTTAGCGGCTTTATGCTTCTCATTTTGCGGATTTTATGAGTTTTATAAAAAAGGAAAATTTAGTTTTAAAAACATATTTTATTTCGTTGCCGGTGCTTACATTGTCTATTATATAAAATCTTATGTCTTGGCTTGCTTTCTAAGCATGTTTTTGATTCCCTTGACACACAGTCAATTAGTATCAAAAAAAAGAAGTTTAGTCTTTAAATTCTTAGTAGTTTTGGTTTCTTTTTTCACTTTGGCTATTGTTATTTATCAAATGGTCAATTCAGCAAGTTGGCAAAAAGAACTAGAAGAACTTTCTGAAAACATCGCTATTTCTGCAAATTATTTATATTACATGAGCGAATTAAGCCAAGGTTCCGGCTACACTTTGGGTGAGTTAGACGGTTCAATACAATCAGTGTTATCAAAAATTCACTTAGCTGTTTTCACAACCTTATATCGGCCGTTTATTTGGGAATCTAAGAACGCAACCATGTTACTTTCAGCAATTGAAAGTACGTTTATGATTATACTAACACTATACATTATCTTTTTTGCCAATAAAAAATATATTTTGTATAGATTCAGAAGTGATGGCTTTTTCATTTCTACTTTGTTGACAACAATTGTTTTTGGAACATTGGTCGGGCTTAGTTCTTATAATTTCGGAACTTTGGTGAGGTATAAAATCCCGATTTTACCGTTTTTAGTAACAATGTTGTTTTTGTGTATTAAGAAAAAACAAAAATCGGTTATAAAAAAACCACATATAACATCAGAGTTCCAAGAAAAATGAATATTCCCCAAATGAACACAAGCAAATTTCTTTCAAATTTCACATTGAATCTTTCAGGAATCATCGGAGGGTTTTGAAGTGGTTCATACAGTGTTAATAAAACAAAAATAATCAGCAAAAAAACAAAAGTGATTCCCATCAAATCCAAAAACGGTGTTTTAGGAAAGAAAAACAATAATTGAATGTAAATAATTGGGTTTAAGAAAATCACATAGTTTGCAGCTTTCTCTGTGGCCCTTTTCACGATGAAACCAAATAAAAATATAATCACAAATGATGGTGCGACAAGCCCCCAAAGAATTTGTATGTAACGATAAATTCCTACTTCAAAACTTTCAAAGACCACAACAGCCCATAAACAACTGAAAAAAACTAAAATGGATGCAAAAATCTTTCCTGTATTAACAATTTGGTTTTCAGATGCCTGTTGTCTGATATATCTCTTGTAAATGTCTAAAGTGAAAATCATTGAAGCTGCATGAATCATTGAATGAAGGGTGCTCAAAACAGCACCCATCAAAATACATAATAAAATCCCCTTCATGCCATGGGGCACTAACAAACTCATCAAACTGGCATAAACATCATCAGGTTTTATTTCAGCACCCTCAAACAATTCAAACGCAATCACACCCGGAAAAACAATCACAAATGGAATGAATAATTTGATGGTAGCTGCAAATAAAATTCCCTTTTGGCCTTCAGAAAGTGAACTTGTTGCCAAAGAATGCTGTGTGATGAATTGGTTAACTGCCCAATAATTGAGATGTAAAATCCAAAGTGCTCCTAACATCACATTCGTCCAAGGAAGTTCTTTGTTATCAGCCGGCAAAAGTGAGTGAAGTTTTCCGGATGAGTGCTGGGTGAATTCATCAAAACCACCCAAATAAACCACCCCAACAATCATAGTAGCTGCACCACCTGCAAGCAACGCTATGCCAAAAACCACGTTTGTTCTCATCACTGAATATAGCCCGCCATAAACAGTGAACATCAAGGCAATCAACCCAATAACAATAATGTAAACTGATTTATCAAAAAGGCCAAAAACATTAAAAACAGCTAATGCTCCAGAATAAAGAACCGATGCAATCAACACAAAGACATACATCAACAACATGAATATCGAAACCAACAGTCGAGTAGTTTTGCCATATCTATACTCAAGATACTCCGGCAAGGTGTAAATGCCGGCTCTCATGAATTTTGGCAGCACAAAGAGTGCCACAACAACCATCACCAATGAAGCAGTCCACTCATAACTTGCAATGGGAAGTCCTATTTTATAACCTTCACCTGCCATGCCCACAAAATGTTCTGATGATATGTTTGAGGCAACCAATGACAAACCAATGATAGGCCATGTCATTCTTCTGCCACTTAAAAAGTATTCTTCAATGGTATGATGCTTCTTTGAGTCAACCCAAACATAGATGCCGACGGAAAGAATGAAAACCAAGAAGATGATATAGTCTAAAAAAAGTAATTGCATTGTATTTGTTTGTCGATGAATTCTTGACTTATTAACCAGATTTCTCTACACTTTCCTTTACATTCTTTATTTCATTAAGTTTCGTTTTTTAGATAAATAAAATGTATATACTCAACACAAAAACAACGATAAATATTCCCCAAACAAAAACCAACAAGTTTCTTTCGAATTTTACATTGTTTTTTTCAGGCATAATCACCTTTTGCTTTAAAGGAGCAACAATTGTGATTATTGATATTAAAAATATATTTAGTAAGAAAGCAACCCCCAAATAAGTCAGTTCTGAAAGGTCAGGAAAGAAATAGATCAATGAAACATAAATCATTGGGTTGCTGAGCAATGAAACCTTGGCGGCAATTGCCGGCATTTTCCAAAAAAGCATCCCAAACACAAAAACAGCAACAACGCTGGGTGAAACAGCTCCCCAAACAGTTTGAAGATATTCATAAATGCTTCCGTTAAAATATTTCACGAAGGCGTTAATGTTGGGTGCGTATATTGTGCTTACGATGATCAAAGTACAGGTGCAAATTCTTCCGACATAAACATAGTGTTGATCGCTTTGATTGGGTTTAAATTTGGCTTTATAAACGTCTAGTGTGAACAGCGAAGCAGATGAGTTCAACATGTTGTTCATTGATGCTAAAACTCCACCAAACATAGCAGCAAAAACAAAACCTTTTAAACCGACGGGCAACAACTTGCCCATTAGCAAAGGAAAAGCATGATCTTGGTCTTCATTTAAGTCTCCGAAAATCTCAAAACTGATAATACCGGGAATGATTAATAAAAATGAATAAATAATCAAAATGGAAGCCGTAAACAACATTCCTTTTTGCCCTTCAGAAAGTGTTTTGGCAGCAAAAGCCCTTTGAGTTGTGAATTGATTGAAACCCCAATAGAAAAGATGCGCCACCCATAAACCTCCCAAAAAAACGGATGGCCATGGCATTTCTCGACTGTCAGCCGGTCTCACCGTGTGCAGTCTGCCTTCTGATTCTGCTACAAAATTTTCAAAACCTCCTACGTTCAAAAGTCCTAAAACAGTCACCAATGTCATGCTAATCAAAACTCCTGCCACAAAAACCAAGTCAGTCCAAACAATTGATGACAACCCGCCTCTGATGATGAACAATGCTGAAGTTAAGCCAATTGCCTGAACAAAATAAATATGGTCAATTCCGAAAAAGGTTTGAAAAGCTATTGCTCCTGAGTAAAGCACAGAAGCCATAGGACCTAAGATGTACAAAATCAAAATCAAGACTGCCATAA
>JBDNDT010000061.1:0-9324 GCA_046718985.1 Cytophagales bacterium | reverse complement strand
AATATGTTATTGGCAATAGTGAAATTGAAATGAATCAATTTGGTTTTCAGAGAAAGGTTAGTGATAGAATAAGATTAGCAATACACATTAACAGTTGAAATTTTTTATCTAAATCCCAAATCTTAATCACATAAGCTTTGGGATTTTCAAGTCGTTAGTGGACTTTTTACCAACAAATAAACAGTGATTTTTTAATGCTGAAAAGAATATCAAAATTTGATATTTATAACACATATCTTAGTTTCATCACTTTAAAAGAGCTAACCGCGCCAGCGCGTTCACCCTCAGTCAACATACCCAAATAATAAAATTTTGATTTTTCCCTGAATCCTCACTCTTAGTAATCAAGTCATATGCTTTTATTTTCTTCCCAAATTGTGTCATTTATCAAGTCTAGGAAGTTTTTTGATATTAAGTTTGAGTTTAATTCCCCGATTCCTGATTTTGTAATTAACAACTTTTTTTTATTTCCCAATCTTTTGCAAACTTTGCCACTCGAAAAATGATTTCGATTTATAAGAACTTTTCTTTTTAAAATTTAACAATATCAATCATTCTGAAATGGCTAATTATTTCAACACTTTGTCATTGAGAGAAAAACTCAACCAGTTGGGCGTGTGTGAATTCATGGACAGCAGTGAGTTCTCTGAAGGTGTAAATGCACTAAAAGGTAAAAAAATCGTTGTGGTCGGATGTGGCGCCCAAGGCCTCAACCAAGGTTTGAATTTGAGAGATTCTGGTTTAGATGTTTCTTATGCGTTAAGAAAAGAAGCTATCGAACAAAAAAGAGCTTCATGGAAAAATGCTACTGATAATGGTTTCAAAGTTGGTACTTATGAAGAATTGATTCCTACGGCTGATTTGGTGATTAACCTCACCCCCGATAAGCAACATACTTCTGTGGTTTCTGCCGTGATGCCTTTGATGAAAAAAGGTGCGACACTTTCTTATTCGCATGGTTTCAATATTGTGGAAGAAGGTATGCAAATCAGAAAAGACATCACTGTGATTATGGTTGCTCCGAAATCACCGGGCTCTGAGGTGAGAGAAGAGTATAAAAGAGGTTTTGGTGTTCCAACCTTGATTGCTGTTCACCCTGAAAATGACCCTGAAGGAAAAGGTTGGGATTATGCAAAGGCTTATTGTGTGGGCACAGGCGGTCACAGAGCAGGTGTGTTGAGATCTTCATTTGTTGCAGAAGTGAAATCTGATTTGATGGGTGAGCAAACCATTTTGTGTGGTCTTTTGCAAACCGGTTCCATTTTGTGCTTCGACAAAATGGTTGAAAAGGGTATTGATGCCGGTTTTGCTTCAAAATTGATTCAATATGGATGGGAAGTAATCACAGAAGCTTTGAAACATGGTGGAATCACTGCCATGATGGATAGGTTGAGCAACCCGGCAAAAATCAAAGCTTTTGAAATTTCAGAAGAGTTGAAACTCATTATGCGTCCACTTTTCCAAAAGCATATGGATGATATCATGAGTGGTCATTTTTCACAAACCATGATGGAAGACTGGAAAAATGATGACAAAAACTTGTTAACTTGGAGAGCGGCAACTGCTGAAACAGCATTTGAAAAAACACCGGCTTCAGATGTGAAAATCTCTGAACAAGCTTATTTCGACCATGGTTTGTTGATGGTTGCTATGGTGAGAGCAGGTGTTGAATTGGCTTATGAAACGATGGTTGAATCAGGAATCAAAGAAGAATCGGCATATTATGAGTCTTTGCATGAAACGCCTTTGATTGCCAACACCATTGCAAGAAAGAAATTATATGAGATGAATCGTGTGATTTCTGACACCGCTGAATATGGTTGTTATTTGTTCGATCATGCATGCAGACCTTTGCTTGCGGATTTCATGAAAAAAGTTGAGACCAACATCATTGGAAAGAACTACAATGACGGAATTGACAACGGTGTTGATAACAAAGACCTTATAGCAGTGAATGCTATCATCAGAAATCATTCAATTGAATTTGTAGGTGCTAAGTTGAGAGGTTTCATGACAAACATGAAAACCATCAGCCAAAATTAATACCATTTTATAGGAATTTTCTTTTAAAGAATTTACGGCTAAGATGAATCTTGAAAAATCCAAGTCAAAGGGTGAGTTTTCTCACCCTTTTTAATTCCTTTAAAATTTGCCTAAAATACTACATTCCATTTATACCTTGTAAATGCTAATTGGATAAGGGAATAGGTCATATTGTTAATTTTCATGCAAAGATTATAAAACTATAGAGCTTATTTGAGAAATTTTCAATACTTTTATTACACCATAAAATGTTGCAGGGTTGAATAGGTTGAACAAATCAATGGTTGTATCTTTTCTGATTCTTGTCGGGCAGTTCGCACATTGTCAATATTTATCGTTAGAGCAAAAAAACATCGATCCATGTCCTTTTGATAAAATAGATTTTGTTCAGATTGTGGATTCAAGATATGACACCACAAGAGCCGGATTAATTGAGATTGAGTCATTGAAAAGAATGGTTGATTTCAAAAAAGGTTTAAAAAATGAATTCTCAGCTTTTATCAAAAATACTTGCAATACCTCCGAGCTTTTTGGGGATACCTTGGTGATGAATGTGATTAGGTTTAAAATCTCTGATAACGGAAGTTTGTCAAAAGATATATATTCGATTGATTATAAGTTTGAATTTTTAATCAAACGCAAACAAGAAATGTTGTTGGTGAATTTGATGATAGACAAAAAAAACTTTCAAAAACTTAAAAAAGGAAAAACTGACTATGAACAATCAATAGCGATTGTTTTGAGAGATGCATTGAGTGAGATAAGTTCAATTTTGAGTCATGGACAAAAAAAACTCACTATAACAAATGACCTATCGAAGCCAATTCTAAAATCAGCACCCATTTTAACAACAGCTATGCCTAAAAAAGGGATTTATTTGTCATTTAAAGATTTTGTCAACAATGAGCCGAACATAGAAGAGCGTTTTGATGTGATTTATGATAATGAAAAAAAAGAGGCAAGACTTGCAAAAAAAGACGGTAAGTTTTATTATTACAATGAGGAAAACCAAATTATATACATCACCACTCAAGTTTGGGGCTTTTGCGATGGAAAAGACTTTTATAAGAAAGAGAATTTTGGTTTCTCAAAACTAATAAACAACAATGGAGTGATTGAATATTGGGGATTAAATCACAGAAACAAAGCTTCTTATTATATCCTTGATGTTCAAACAGGAGAATCTATTTTGTTTTAAGTTCATGATTTGAGCTTTCAGTTTCAAGAAAGATTTAGTTGTCTTTATTATTAAATCCAATCATTAATTTTCTTAGATTTGCAATCCGTTTGGGTGAATTTCTCCCCTACATGTAAGATTGAGGTTTTCGAAGTTTGATAGAAAGAATGAAATTTCGAAAACTTCGGGATGTAGCGCAGTCCGGTAGCGTACTTGCATGGGGTGCAAGGGGTCGTGGGTTCAAATCCCGCCATCCCGACGGAGTTCGGAGTTTCTCCGAGAGCCTTCAAGTTTTGCTTGAAGGCTTTTTTGTGTAAGTTTGACCCAAGTTAATTAAAGAAATGCATATCCAAGTCTTAAAATCAAAGATTCACCGTGTGAAAGTCACCCAAGCAGAACTTCACTATGTGGGAAGCATCACCATAGATGAATCATTGTTAGAAGCTGCTAACATGATTGAAGGTGAAAAAGTGCAAGTTTTAAACCTTAATAACGGTGAAAGATTAGAAACTTACATCATCAAAGGAGAAAGAAACAGCGGTGTGATTTGCATGAATGGACCTGCTGCCAGAAAAGTGCAAGTTGGTGATGTCATAATAGTCATTTCTTACGCCTCTATGGACTTTGAGGAAGCCAAAACATTCAAGCCATGGTTGGTTTTTCCGACAGAAAATAACCGTTTGAATGCCTAAGGTTTTTTAATACCCCAAGTTTGGATTAATATTGTGTTCTGTTTCACTGAAAACTGTTTATAATCATGTCTTACAATCTTTTAAAAGGAAAAAGAGGAATTATTTTTGGAGCTTTGAACGAAGAGTCAATTGCATGGAAAGTGGCACAACGTTGTTTTGAAGAGGGTGCAACCTTCACATTGACCAATGCACCAATTGCGATGAGATTGGGAGAAATCAACAAGCTGTCTGAGGCCTGCAATGCAAAAGTTATACCCGCTGATGCTACAATTGTAGAAGATTTGGAAAAATTGGTAAATGAATCTGTAGAGTTTCTAGGAGGTAAAATTGACTTTGTTTTGCATTCTATCGGAATGAGCCCTAACATCAGAAAAGGAAAACCTTACGGTGAATTGAATTATGAATGGTACCTGAAAACTTTAGATGTTTCTGCTCTTTCATTCCATAAAATTATGCATGTGTTAGAGAAAACAGACAACATCAACGAATATGCATCAATTGTTGCCCTTTCTTACATAGCAGCACAAAGAGTGTTCCCTGATTACACTGACATGGCAGAAGCAAAAGCAGCTTTGGAATCAATTGCAAGAGGATATGGCGCAAGATTAGGAAAAAGCAAAAAAGCTAGAGTAAATACCATCTCTCAATCTCCAACCATGACAACAGCAGGTAAAGGAATAGCAGGTTTCGGCGCTTTTTATGATTTTGCAGATAAAATGTCACCATTGGGCAATGCCTCTGCTGATGAATGCGCAGACTATGTGGTAACTTTGTTTTCAGATCTCACCAAAAAAGTGACCATGCAAAACTTGTTGCATGACGGAGGATTTTCTAGCACCGGAATGACAGCCGAAGTGATGGAAATCTTCGAAAAGTTACAAACTCAATCTTGAAAACACATCAAAATGTGAAAAAGCCCGTAAGGGCTTCTTTTATGTATATTTGATAATGCAATTAAACGTTAAATCTGTTTCACTCTCCAAATCCGGAAATGATTTGCTCAAAGAAATAGATTTTAGTTTTCAACCGGGTAAATCTACTGCTCTCATTGGACCAAATGGAAGTGGAAAAACGTCATTGTTGAATGTTATATCGGGATTGTGGCTTGCAGATTCAGGAGTGATCAACTACCCTTTTGAAAAAGAACTCATCAGAACTCATTTAGCTTTTTTGCCTGCAAAGTCTGTTCTTTCTGAGGGCTTTTCAGCAAAAGAGGTGATTGCCTGGGGAAAACCAACACAAAAAACCAACTTGGAAGTGATTAGAGAAATAGCGAATTGGTTTGAGGTGAAAGCTTTTTTAGATAAAAAGGTCAATCAAATTTCGGAAGGCGAACAAAAAAGAATCCATTTGGCACGGGTGTTATATCAGCTTTATCCATTTCAACCAAATAAGGTGTTGTTGTTGGATGAACCTTTTGCACCTCTTGACCCTAAACATCAATTATGTTTGCTAAGCGTATTGAAAAACCTTAAATCAAATTTCGGAATCACAATTGTGATTGCTTTGCATCAGTTGAATTTGTTAAAGGAATTTGACATGCTGATTGCTTTGAAAAATGGAGGTGTTTTTTCTTCTGGCAATATACAAGAATCGAAAGAGAACATTAATCTTAAAAAGCTTTATGATATAGAGAATTTTGGTGAAGGTTTGATTTTCTAAAAATCAATATATTTATCAAAAACAATTTATATCAATAAACTTACAGTTTGTTATGATTTAACGATAATTGAGAAATAACCCTTTGCAGTTGCGAAACTGAATGTAAATCAAAAGTATTTGCATAAACTCGAACAAATATCCCAAACTGTTTAAAATTCCTTAAAAGATTTAAATTTGCACAAAACAAAAATGCCTACTCTTTGTGTAGGCATTGGCTTTAATTCAAACTTAACAAAACTTAAATATCTAATTTCAAATAAGCCAAAAACTCTTTTTTCTTATCCTCGTTGTCAAAAGCTCCACTGTAATGAGAAGTAACTGTTCTGCTTGAAACATCTTTGATTCCTCTTGAAGAAACGCACAAATGAGAAGCATCAATCAAAACAGCTACATCTTCAGTGCCTAAAACTTCTTTTAGAGAATTGGCTATCTGAACTGTTAATCTTTCCTGCACTTGCGGTCTTTTTGCAAAATATTGAACGATCCGATTGATTTTTGAAAGACCAATCACCTGACCGTTCGAAATATAAGCCACATGCGCTTTCCCAATGATAGGAACAAAGTGATGTTCGCAATTCGAATAAAATGTGATGTCTCTTTCCACCAACATTTCATTGTATTGATATTTATTTTCAAAAAGTTGAATATTTGGGAAGTTTTTAGGGTCTAATCCACTAAAAATTTCTTGTATATACATCTTTGCTACTCTTCTAGGAGTACCTTTCAAGCTGTCATCATTCAAATCTAAACCAAGAATGGTCATGATTTCTCTAAAGTGCTCTTCGATAAGATTAATTTTAGTTTCATCATCGAGATGAAATGCATCCGGTCTCATGGGAGTGTCATATGAAGAAAGGGCATGTTCATCTCCTATCTCCTCATCTGTCAACCCATTAAGCGTGAGGAAATTCAACAAAGTTTCTTTCTGTTTCATAAAGAATTATTTTTAAGTCAAAAGAATCGGAAATTGAAGTTTTCAGCAATTGATAAATAGTCATTGCAATGTTTTCGGCAGTTGGATTTAAGTTTTTAAACTCTTCTGTATCAAGATTTAAGTTTTTATGGTCAAATCTTTTAAGAATTTGTTTGTCAATCAGATCACTAAGTGTTTTCATGTCAATCACATAACCAGTCTCTGGGTCAATCTCACCTGTGACTTTTACGATCAATTCATAATTGTGACCATGAAAATTTTCGTTGTTACACTTGCCAAAAACTTCTTTGTTTTTTTCAGCATCCCAGTTCGGATTGTTCAATCTGTGTGCCGCATTGAAATGTTCTTTTCTATAAACTGTTGCCTTCATTCTATATGGTTTCCATGTATATTAACAGATGCAGCTTGACTTTGTTTAACTAATCATGAAAATACTTAAACAAAACTTAATACTTACATCCATTAAAACATCAACATATTACTAAAACGTTCATTGTTAGCAAAATAAGCAAAATTTCTATCAAAAGAATAATTTTACTTTTTCAATGAGTTAGCAATCGAAAACAGAGTCAGATTACATGATGAACTATGATTGGGGTATTATAAGTTTATCATTATATGCTAAAAAAATATGAAATGACCAAAAACTAAAAAAGACGGGAACATGCCCGTCTTTTTTAATAGAATGTTTATTAGAATTTAGTTTCCTTTCAAAGCTTCTGCACCACCTACAATCTCTAGGATTTCTTTAGTGATGGCTGCTTGACGAGAACGATTATAAGTTAATTTAAGTTCTTTCAAAAGATCACCGGCGTTTTCTGTTGCTTTGTCCATAGCAGTCATTCTAGCACCATGCTCTGACGCATTTGACTCTAACAAGCAACGATAAAACTTAACCTTTAATGACTTAGGAATAAGTTCATCTAATATAGAATTTTTATCCGGTTCGAAGAGATAATCATTCACCTTGCTTTTTTTAGAGGTTTTTGATTCTTCGGCAGGTAAAACCGGCAAGAATTGTTCAACTCTCACAATTTGAGTAGCAACGTTTTTGAATTCATTATAAACCACCTCAATCAAATCATATTCACCTTTTCTGAAAGCATCCATTGCAAATTCGGCCGCTTTTTTGGCTTCTACGAATTTTAAGTTAGCAAACAGAAGATAAAAGTCGTCTTTCAATGAGACCTCTTTCTTTTTAGAGAAGAAATCATAAGACTTTTTACCGATAGGCATCACTGTCAAATCACCTGAATTTGCTAAATCAGCATATTTTTCAGCAATCAAATTATTTACTTGTTTCAAAACAGAACTGTTGAAGCCACCGCAAAGACCCCTGTCAGAGGTTATAGCAACTATCAATACCTTCTTAACAGGTCTGCTTTGAGAATAAGCTTTCAATTCCTCAGAATCAGCACCGGAAACCGTGAGATTAGCGATGATTTCTGAAAGCTTCAAAGAATAAGGTCTCAGTTGGGTGATAGCATCTTGAGCTCTTCTCAATTTTGCCGCAGAGACCATTTTCATGGCTTTGGTGATTTGTTGAGTTGAGGATACTGATTTTATTCTATTTCTAACTTCCTTTAAACTTGGCATATCAATTTTGGGTAATTGGTCATGCTTTTGAACACATGACCAACATTATCATTGAATTAACTGAACGATTTCGCAAGATCTTTTGCGACGGTTTTCAACACTTCTGTCACCGTTTCATCAATCTTTCCTGATTTCAAAGTGGCCAAAGTGTCTTTGTGACTCACTGACAAATATCTTAAAAACTCTTTCTCGAATGCTTTCACTTTTTCAACTGGAACCAAATCCAACAAACCATTGGTTGAGACATAAATTATAGCCACTTGTTGTTCGACCGGAACTGGTGAAAATTGCGCTTGCTTCAAAATTTCCAAGTTTCTTTTTCCTCTTTCAATCGTCAACTTGGTTGCAGGGTCAAGGTCTGAACCGAATTTTGCAAATGCTTCCAATTCTCTGAACTGTGCTTGGTCCAATTTTAAAGTACCTGCTACCTTCTTCATAGATTTAATTTGGGCATTTCCACCAACACGAGAAACCGAGATACCCACGTTGATTGCAGGCCTGATACCTGAGTTGAACAAGTTTGATTCCAAGAAAATCTGACCATCAGTGATAGAAATCACATTGGTAGGAATATAAGCAGAAACGTCACCAGCTTGTGTTTCAATAACTGGCAAAGCCGTCAAAGAGCCACCACCTTTCACAATAGGTTTCAACACTTCAGGCAAGTCATTCATGTTTCTAGCGATTTCATCAGAAGCATTGATTTTCGCTGCTCTTTCCAACAAACGGCTGTGTAAGTAGAACACGTCACCTGGATACGCTTCACGTCCCGGAGGTCTTCTTAACAACAAAGATACTTCTCTGTAAGCCACCGCTTGTTTTGACAAGTCATCATACACAACAAGTGCAGGGCGACCAGTGTCTCTGAAATATTCACCAATTGCAGCACCGGTGAATGGTGCAAAGAACTGCATAGGTGCAGGATCAGATGCAGAAGCAGCAACCACAATGGTGTAAGGCATTGCTCCACCTTTCTCCAATGCATTCACAACTTGTGCAACTGTTGAAGCTTTTTGACCAACAGCAACATAAATACAAATTACAGGCTCACCCTTTTCGTAATATTCTTTTTGATTTAGAATCGCATCAAGAGCAACTGTAGTTTTTCCTGTTTGACGATCACCAATGATTAGTTCCCTTTGACCGCGGAGCGCAATTACTTCGTTCTCAACGCTTTGACGGGCGAAAAAATCCGCGATGTTTCCGCCACAGAAGCCGAT
>JBDNDT010000060.1:0-9343 GCA_046718985.1 Cytophagales bacterium | reverse complement strand
AGTTAAAACTCAGAGGATAACCATTTTTGATTCTAAGTGTGATGACAGAGTTGTTCAAGTCATTGGGCAATCGAGTCGAATCACCTTTATAGTTTACCTCACTTGAAAACTTGAGCTCATTCGCAATCATACTCAAGGGGACTTTCACATCTACAAAAGCTTGAACACGGCTTTCAGATTTCAAGAAATTGTCATACAAACCATTATTTCCCAATGGATTTGCAGTAATTGTTGCTTCGTAGATAAACTTATCAGGGAATATTCCCAAAATTTGATTCAAGTTAGAGTTTTGGTTGTTTACTGAAAACACCTGCTGAGAAGGTGTAAATGGATTTTCGATTGCAGGAGTAATATCCAGAAAATTATTCGCCAATTGCAATGTTTCTGTTTTGTTTTGTGTGTTGTTGACCAATTGAATGTTATTGACCACCATTTTGGCGGGAAGTCCTGCACCATTTGAAACTCTCAATTGCAAATCAGCATCTTTAAATTCAACGCTTCCGCTTTTGACTTTGTCAAAAATAGAAAACTTTGTTTCTGTTGGTCCTATTTTGAATTCTTGTTGACCGAAATAGCCCCTAGCAGTCTCAGGAAGAACATCGAAAACCCTGATTTCTATTCTCAAACTATCATTTCCATCTATTCTGACCAAGCGACCTGTAGAATCAAAACTAGCAATGATTTGGCTTCTGAAAAAATTTACTGAGTCACCTGTCGGTCCAGATAAATTGATGAAAAAATTGTTCAAAGGATAAATGAAAATTTGACTGCTACTTTGCCCTTGAAGCGCCGGCAAAACACGTTGTCTCACCACTTTGAAAGTGTCACCATTGATTCTTGCATCCCACAATTTGTAAGTAAAAAAAATGGTATCCGGAGCTGTGGATTCTACTTTCACACTCACAAAACCAGATTTTGCCGATGCACTTTTGAGCCTAAATTCACCTGCATTGTCAAGTTTTGTGGTGATGGTATCATTCAAAACATCTTGTTTTGGGAAAACTGCTTCAGCAAAATTCACTTTGAGATTTCTGGCTGTGACCACTATTTTCAATCCTTTGTTCACATCAAACAAGACTTCTCCTTGAGTGGGCGGTATGTCCATATTATTGAGGTAAAAATTCATAAAACCCTCGACCCTTTTTCCGGCTAAATCAATTTTAACTGTGTCTGTTTGACCGGGGTTTAATCTGTTAATCAGTCCATTGCCAACAAGAGCACCATCGTTTTTATTTCTCAACTCATAATCCAAGTTTTCTAAAGCAAATGCATTTTCATTAGTGACCAAAATTTCTAATGTACCGCTAATCACATCAGCAGATCGAAAAATTCTATCAGCATTGATTTCAATTGGTCCGGCAAATAAACCACTAAATCCTGGTGAAGGAATCGTTGCTTGAAAGGAGCCCGTCAGCAACAAAAGCCTCACTAATAGATTGATACTAGGGTCGGTGAATGTGGTGTTTCTCAAAACCTCACCCAAACCCACTTGATAAGTTACTGAATTTGAGTTCAACTCAAAGTCTTTTAAGAGAATTGATTTGATATAACTCTGACCATTCAAAGGCAACAAAGTATCGGTGCTAAAATCAGCTACTCTTTCTGCATAAACCACTGATATTTTGTTTTCACTGTCAACATTTTTCAATGAATCAGCTATCAGGTTTTCAAGAGAAAGTTTAGCACTAACCAAAGGTGCAATTACATCTACATTCCAACGAGGTTTTTCATTTCTTCTCATGCAAGAAATGCTCAATAACATCAAAATTATCAACCCTAATTCTCCAATCTTAAAGCATTTTTTTTGCATGTGAATCATTTTCGAAAACAAGCTTACACAAAGCTATGAATAATAAGTGAACTCTTTGTTAAATCATAATCGATATTTGATTTGACCAATTTTGATAGCTTAGGTTTATTTTTGAAAAAGTATGGATTTCAAATTACACATATCAATCAAAAATAAAGTATCAAGATTTTAGTTGAAAAAACTCATAATGTGCTATATAATCATCGCAAAAGGGATGGCGCGGTTTGTTTGAGCTCCTTTTTTGTGAAGCCTAATGCGGAACAAAAAAGAGCGAGCCGCAACAGCCCGGCCGCCCCATAGGCGGTTTGCCCAAAAGAAAAAACAAAAATGTAACCTTGAATAGCTTTGACTGATAGGATTAGCCACAAAACTTATGTTCGTTGACTTGGTTGTTTTTTTCTTTTGGAATTGAAGGACTTAGATAAGGAATGCCTAAACCCAATCCCCTGACAATCAAAATCGAACCTACAATCAAAAGTACAAAACTCTTTTTGATTTTGAAAGGTATCTTATTGATAATCAAGCTACTAATAGAAAGTGAAAAAATGGTTGAAATGGCGAAACCCATCATAAAAAGTGTAGAATCTAAAAAATTTCCTAATGCAATCGTTGCTGCCAGAGCAGCATAAACCAAGCCACAGGGCAAAAGTCCGTTGGCTATACCAAAAAAATAAGTTGATAAGGTTCCTTTTTCACGAGGGAAAAATTTAGTGATAAATTGGGAAGATTTGATTGATAAAGTTGAAGGAATAAGAATTGATGTAGTCAAGAGAATACCTGAGGCAATTGAAAAAAGATGCAGTTGATTTGTCCATTCGCCCACAAAGCCTATGGAAGAGCCTATGACTCCCAAAGACAGGTAGCTTGTTGCTCTTCCCAAATGATAAAATGAAATACCATTTGGCATGTTCAGTCTGGTTTTGACAATGAAAGCCAGTGGCGAACACATTCCTGCACAATGCAAGATTCCTGCTAATCCTAATGCTATTCCCGAAAGAAAGGTCAACATTTTTTTAAGGGATGTAAAGACTTCTATTGATTTGAAAAGGCTTTGCATTCAAATCAGTCCAAAAAATCTTGATTTTATAATTTCCGGGTTTCATGTTTTTGACATTAAAAATGACATCATTTTTTGAGAATTCAGCCAATCTATCGTGTTTTGCCCCAAGAGGACTATAAATCTCAAGGATTCCTTTTTTAAGCATGATATCTGAGAATTTCAAATGTAAATTTTTATCTTCCAAATAGGTTGAAACTTGATTTTCTATGTTTTTGGCATTGCTAATTGCATCAATTTCGTTTTGAAATTTTATTTCTTTCTCATAATAGTCTCTTGAAACAAGTGGAATGTCTTGTTTCATACTCACCACAACCATCGAAGCCATGATGCCGATGAAAATAATGAAAGATAGGATGATATAATTTCCCCAATTTGAGTTTGATTCTGCTTTCATTTTCAATTCGTTTTTAGTTTATCAATCGTTTTACTTAGCTTTCTTAAAGGTTTTAGTTCACTTCTGAGATATTTTTTGCGAAGGTTTTATAAACTTTGTGTTTACTTCCATGAAAATTTCACCATTCACCAGAATTTGGGGTCTAATTTCAATGATGTTGTTTTTTGAAGCATCAGCATTAAGGTCTATCATGACCACTCCATTAGCTTTCGATTCAGGTTCAACCCATAACTCACCACCTACAAGTTGTAAATTAGCCTTTTCATCGTTTATCATCAGTTCGATTTTTAATTTATCAAAGGATTTGTTTGCGACTTGAAGTTGGTAAATATTTCTGATTTTTCCATTGTCTAAGACTTGGAAAGTTGCGCCGGGAAGACGCATCATTTTCACCTTCAAATTGCTTCTTGAATAAAGAAAAAATGATATCGAAAACATGAGTGCGAACAGAATGAATGAGTAAAACGCAATTCTTGGTGTGAAGCGCCATTTTTCTCCAAAAGCTATTCCATTTTCAGAATCATACCTAATGAGTCCTAAAGGTTTATGGGTTTTGAGCATCACTTCATCGCAAGCATCAATGCAAGCTGTGCAGTTGATACATTCCAATTGAGTGCCGTTTCTGATATCTATGTTGGTGGGACAAACTTTTACACATAGTCCGCAATCAACACAATCGCCATGTGCTAAGGTGTTATTTTCTTTTGTGATTTTTCCTCTAGGTTCTCCTCTCAAGAAATCATAAATCACGTTAACGGTGCTTTTTGAGGTCAATACACTCTGCAATCTGCCATAAGGACAGACTATCGTGCATGCCAATTCCCTTAGTTTGCTGAAGACCAAATAAAAAATGAAAACAAAAATCCAAGTGGCTAATAAGTAAGTTTTATTGATACTTGTGCTTGATTTTAACCATGTTTGCATTTCCTCAACTCCAACGATATAACTCATCACCAAATGACCAATGAATGCTGAGATCACCAGATAAATAAGATGTTTAACTCCTTTTTTCCATAGTTTTTCAATGTCCCAGGTTTGATTATTGAGCTTGATTTGTGCCTGAAAATCACCTTCAATCCAATAATCAATTTTTCTGAATACCATTTCCATGAACACCGTTTGAGGGCAAAGCCAACCACACCAAATCCTCCCAAAGATGGCGGTGAAAAGAATGATGCTCACAAAAATAGAGAGCATCACCAACAATAAGATAAAAAAATCTTGAGGCCAGAAAACAGTGCCAAAAATCACAAATTTTCTTTCCAAAATATTGAGCATGAGCAAGGGATGACCTTTGATTTTGACAAAAGGAACAATCACCAACAACGAAATACATGCCCACGCAACCCACACCCTTTTGCGGTGAAAATTACCTTTTGGTTTTTTAGGATAGACCCAGACCCTTTCCCCCTTTTTGTTCACAGTGGTGAGCCTATCCCTGAAAGTGATTTCTTGCACCTGACTCATAATTGAGAAGTCGAATCTTGTGGCATTTCTATTTCAACAGCACTAACTGCATAGTTTTTACCTTCCGGTTGTTTGGCATTTTCAGGTTTTGAACCCTGCAATGACAAAATGAAGTTACTCACCGAAGCCAAGTCCATAGGGGTCATCTTGCTTTGCCATGCAATCATTCCTTTTTCCGGAACACCATATTTCACCACTTTGAACACATCGTTGATGCTGTTTCCATGTAACCAATAAGAATCTGTGAGGTTAGGACCAACACCGCCTTCGCCATTTTCTCCGTGACATGCTTTGCAATTGTTCATGAATATGTTTTTTCCTTTTTCAAGCATGGCAAGGTCTTTCAAATCTAATTTCACATTGCTTTCATCAATGCTGTTGGCTGCCTTTTTGAGATATTCTTCTTGTTGAATTGCGGCAAGTTTCATTTGATCTTGATATTCTTGATCTTGAAATTTTCCAAGACCAAAGACATAGTAAACCGCTAAATAAACCACGGCAAAACCAATGGTGCCAATGAAAAGATTCTTTAACCATGGGGGCATTTGATTGTTCAATTCATAAATTCCATCATAAGCATGTGGAAGTCTGGCTTCAGATTCAAGTTCCAGTGGCACCATATCACCACTCACAAACTTTTTATCTATGCTTTTCCATAGGTCACCCATCAAACTGATTTCAGCATATCCTTTTCTTTTGTTTTCTTGATTGATGAGCAAAAGAATCACCTTTATTGAAACCAAGACTGTTAACAAGCCTAAAACCACCAAAATACCAAACAGCCAAAGCAAGATTTGGGTGTTTACATCAAGACCTTGATTAGAGGCGGTGGTTGAAACTTCTTGAGCATTGGCTACCCGGAGGAGGCTGAATGCAAAACAAAATACTAACTTTTTCATATTCTTTTAGAATTAAGATTCTAGCGGTTTATTTTTCATATTTTCGATATGTCTTTTGTCTGCTTTGATAACATAGACGCTAAGTGTCACGAAAAAAGCAACAAAAATAGAGAGCGAAATCAAGGGATAAATCTCTATCCCTTCTATGGAGGCAAGTACGTTTTTATACATTTTATTCAGATTTTTTAAGTTCCAACCATGCGGTCTCTTCAGAGCCTTTTTTGATGTCTGTTCCCAATCTTTGCAGATAAGCAATCAGAGCAACTATTTCTTTGTCAGCTTCCACAACGATTTTATCTTTTTCAAGATTAGCAACTATTTCTGCTGCTTGCTTCTTCATATCAGATTCTGCCAGATCCTCATAACCTTCAGGATAAGGCACTCCCAAAGTTCTCATGGCCGAGATTTTATTTTTTGTAGGCTCATTTGAATAAGAGTTTTCAAACAACCAAGGATAAGCCGGCATGATAGAACCCGGTGAAATGGCTGTTGGCACAAGCATGTGATGATAATGCCATGAGTCAGGATATTTGCCACCTAAGCGATGCAAATCAGGGCCGGTTCTTTTTGAACCCCACAAAAATGGGTGGTCATAAACAAATTCTCCCGCTTTAGAATACTCTCCATAGCGTTCAGTCTCAGAGCGGAAAGGTCTAATCATTTGCGAATGGCAATTATTACAACCTTCTTTGATATAAATGTCTCTGCCATGAAGTTCTAATGGGGTGTAAGGTTGTACACTTGCAATGGTAGGAACATTTGACTTCACTAAAAATGTCGGAACTAATTCAATGATACCCCCTATGAGGATAGCAACGGTTGCCAACAAGGCAAATTGAATAGGTCTTCTTTCCAAAACATTATGCCAGTGGTAATCAGGGGTAGTTTCCAAAGCCTTCAAAGGCAATCCTTCCGCTTTTTCATTTGCCAAGAATTTCCCGGCATAGGCTGTTTTAATAAGATTATACACCATCACAAAAACACCCACCAAATAAAATGCACCACCAATTGCCCTTGTAGCATACATAGGGATGATTTCGGTTACGGTTTCAAGGAAATTTCCATATTTCAAAAAGCCTTCTTCTGTGAATTCTTTCCACATCAAACTTTGAACGATGCCGGCCCAATACATGGGCAATGCATAAAACACAATGCCTAATGTGCCTAACCAAAAGTGAACGTTAGCCAATTTCTTTGAATGCAATTGAGTTTGCCACATTTTAGGCACCAACCAATACATCATGCCGAAGGTAAAAAATCCGTTCCAGCCCAAAGCACCGACATGAACGTGTGCCACAATCCAATCTGTGAAGTGAGCTATGGCATTTACGTTTTTCAATGAAAGCAAAGGCCCCTCTAAGGTTGCCATGCCATAAGCGGTGATAGCAACTACTAAAAATTTCAATACGGGTTCTTCGCGCACTTTGTCCCAAGCACCTCTGAGGGTTAACAAACCATTAACCATACCGCCCCAGGACGGTGCTATCAACATGATTGAGAACACCACACCCAATGCTTGAGCCCAATCTGGCAATGCGGTGTAAAGCAAATGGTGAGGGCCAGCCCAGATATAGATAAATATCAACGACCAAAAGTGTACGATGGAAAGTTTATAGGAATAAATCGGTCGATTGGCTGCTTTGGGCAAGAAATAATACATCAAACCCAAATAAGGCGTTGTGAGGAAAAATGCAACAGCATTGTGTCCATACCACCACTGCACCAAAGCATCTTGCACACCAGCATACAAAGAATAACTTTTCCAAAAAGAGATAGGCAATTCAAATGAGTTCACGATGTGCAAAACTGCAACAGTCACCAACGTGGCAATGTAAAACCAGATGCCTACATAAATGTGTTTTTCTCTTCTCTTAATCATGGTACCAATCATGTTGATACCAAACACAACCCACACCACCGCTATTGCGATGTCAATTGGCCATTCCAATTCAGCATATTCTTTTGAGGTGGTGATACCTAAAGGCAAAGTGATGGCAGCTGCAAGAATGATGAGTTGCCAGCCCCAAAAGTTTATCCAACTTAATGTATCGCTAAACATTCTGGTTTTGAGCAATCGTTGCATTGAGTAATAAACTCCTGCAAATATGGCATTGCCAACAAAAGCAAAGATGACAGCATTGGTGTGCAAGGGTCTCACCCTGCCGAAGGAAGTGTAGGCAATTCCGAAATTCAGTTCCGGAAAAACCAGTTGCAGGGCCACGAGCAGGCCTACGGTCATGCCTACGATGCCAAAGACAACCGAGGCAATCAGGAAGTACTTCACAATCTTGTTGTCGTACTCGAAATGTTCAACTTGGGTGTTCATCTTTAATTTGAGAATTTGGGTTTTAGTTTATCAATTTTGGTTTTTGGGTTCTTTGTTCACCGTGCCATCGAAAAGCATTCGGATAGACGGGGTGTAATCGTCTTTGTATTGACCTGTTTTCACAGACCAAAGGAAAAGCAAGAGAAAAGTGATAGCCACACAAAAGCTAACCCCTATTAGTAGAAACAGAATATACATCGTCGTAAAGTTTTAGATTCTTAGCCACATATCTTGATGAAAGTGTGGCAAAAGCCACAACTGTCACAGAACTCAAAGGCATCATGATGGCTGCAATCAAAGGGGTGAGCAAACCTTGAACTGCTATTGAAATACCGATTAAATTATATGCCAGTGAAATAACAAAGCTAATTTTGATAAGGCTCATGGAACACCTGCAAAAAGCCAATAAACGGTCGAGTTTGTTGATGGCTTTTCCATCAATAATCGCATCGCTAGAAGGAGTGAATTGCAATGATTCATTAGAAACTGCCACCCCAACGAATGCTGCTTTCAAAGCTCCTGCATCATTCAATCCGTCACCTAACATCATGGTTTTGTTGGCTTTCTTGTTCAGCTCTTGCACATGAACCAGCTTTTCTTCCGGTGTTTGTTTGAAAAACATCTGAACATTCTCACCGGCTAATTCTTGAAGTTGAGATGCTTCATTTGATGAATCTCCTGATAAAATTCTAAATTGAAAACCTAGATTCTTCAAGCCCTCAAAAACATTCTTCAATAAAACTCTGTAAGTGTTTTTCAACACAAATTTCCCGATGACCTTTCCACCCTTTGAAATCCAGACCTCTGATCCTTTAGCCTGATTTTTATCAACGGCAGATACCCAAGTGCGACTCCCCACCTTCCATTCCATGCCATTTATCACCGCTCTGAGTCCATTGCCACTTTTTTCTTCAAAAATTTCCAATTCTGCTGGTTGAACATTGGGCAAACCTTTCAAGATTGCTCTGCTTAAAGGATGTGATGAATTCTGAAACATGGAAATTAAAACAGAATAATCTGAATCATTAAGTATATCCCCATCATAAAATATAGATTCCCTTCCTACATCCGTCAAGGTTCCGGTTTTGTCAAAGACAAGAGTATCAACCTTTGCAATCTTTTCAATAGTGTTTGAGTTTTTTACAAAAAATCCGTTTGCAGAAAGCACTCTCATCACATTTCCTAATGTGAATGGGGCTGAAAGCGCTAAGGCACAAGGACAGGTGATGATCAACACAGTAGCGAAAACTTTTGTAGCCATAGCAGCACCTGCCACCCACCACCAATAAGCAGCCGCCAAAAAAGCAATAGTCAACACACCCACAGTGAAATATTTACTGCGCTTGTTTACCAAAGTTTGAAAACTGTCTTGCTTGTCTTTATCAAA
>JBDNDT010000006.1:0-21165 GCA_046718985.1 Cytophagales bacterium | reverse complement strand
AGGCAAACTGAGGTTGAATTCCACCAACCTATAGTCCATAAATGGCACTCTCGATTCAATTGAAAATGCCATTGAGTTACGGTCTTCATAGCGCAAAAGTGCTGGTAGTGATGTATGTAGGGTTTGCAAGCGCAAAGAATCGTTCAATGTATGTGGATTCACGGTCAAGCCTTCTAATGGTTTAACTTGTGCATTCAGCCAAACTGGCAAGTAATCTTCTGTTTTTCTTTTAAATTTTTGAGGTAATAATGAATCAATGGCAGGAAATGCAATTCTGCTGGCACCCAATAATTGCGCTTTGGGCCAATAACCATGAATTACTTTGAAAGCTTTTGCTTCAGTAAAAACCTGATAAAATGCCAACTTCTTCAATAATCCGGCAAACATGGGCTGCTCGTTGCTGTTATAACCCGCCAATTGTTCATCAGAGCCTTGCCCGTCGAGCATCACTTTCAGTCCTGCTTGTGCAGCTCCTTTGAACACTGACCATTGGCTAAACTGACTTGTGGAACCAAACGGCTCATCCATGTGCCAAAACAACTTTTCTAAATCACCCAACAAATCATCGAAAGTAGGAAAAATCTGAATGCTATCGGCTTTGGTTTTGCCAACCACAGCTTTGGCAAACTCCCACTCATCATATTTTTTGTTTTCATAACAAGCCGTCACTGTTTTGATACCTTTGTGGTTTTCAGCATCCAGAATATCAGCCATCAAGCACACTATTGTTGAGGAATCTAGACCTCCAGAAAGACAAGAACCTACCGGAACATCAGACCTGAGCCTTAGTTTCACAGAGTCGGTCATCAAATCTTTAAATTGTTGAATGGCTTGTTTTTCAGAACCTTCCCATATCTTTTTCGGCAATTCGTACCATTTTTTAATGGAATAACTATCATTTGAAAGCTCACATACCATCATTTCACCTCCAAACAACTGGAAAATATTTTGGTCAAAAGTTTGAGTGCTGTGGTCTAATTGGCCATAAGCCAAGTAATCATAAGCAATATTTTGATTGAGAACAGACTGAAACTCCGGTAATAATTTTAATTGCTTGATTTCTGATCCAAATGCCATATAGCTTTTGGTTTTTGTCCAATAGAGAGGCTTCACCCCAAATCGGTCTCTCAAGGCATAGAGTTTTCCTCCATTTCTGGGGTCTAAAATCAGCAAGGCAAACATACCGTTGAATTTTTGCAAAGCTTGCTCCCCCCATTCAACCCATGACTTCAAGATCACTTCAGTGTCTGTTTGAGACTGAAAACGATATCCTTTGGCTAGTAATTCATCCCTTATTTCCTTGTAGTTATACACTTCACCATTGAAAGAAATTGCTATGCCCGTTTCAGGGTGAAGCATAGGCTGATGCCCGGTCGGAGAGAGGTCTAGGATGGAAAGTCTTTTGTGACCAAGCCCCACATTCCAGCCGTTTTGTTCTGATAAAACCTGTTTTTGATTGAATGAAAGGGTTTCAGCATCAGTGTTTCTTCCATTGAAAACCATAGGAAAAGACTCATTCGACCAAATGAGATAACCCTCATCATCTGGACCGCGATGCTGAATCACCTCAGTCATGTTCACCAAATGGCTTGAAGAAAGGTGTTTATCAAAACTTATAATTCCTGCAATTCCACACATTATTTTTCTTTGATTTTTTTCAAAAAATCTTTTATCAGAATGGTTCTTTTTGTTCCAATAAAACCACTTATTGTTTCATCAAAACGGCTTCCGTTTTTGATTTTTTTATAACCCAATTCTCTGGAAAGTCTATAAAATTCTTCAGCTTGTTTGGGAAAACTTTTCCTGTAGTTCATCCAAATTCCAAAGGCATATTTTGCTAGAGCAAATTGCATTTCATTATCCCAAAGACCTTTACTTTTGAGATCTTCAACAAATCTTAACCTCAATACATATAAGTCATTGATTTTTTCAGCACTATTAATTTTGCCCAAAGAGTCTTGGGAATGGTTTCGATAAAGAGCTTTTGGCAATCTAGGTTTAGAAACAATAGTTAATCCATTCAATAAAGTTTTAAACATCAATTCAACATCCTGATTAATGCTCAAGCCCTCAAGAAAACCGCCGACATTTTTCATCACATCGGTCTTCCATAATATTGCATGTGGAATAACGTACCAGCCACTAAGCAAGTTGATTAAATGTTGTATTGTTTCAGGAAGTTCTATTACAGGGTAATCGCTATGTCTAGGCTCTATTTTAAAAGTTCCATCTTCCATTTCCTCGAAGTGTTCCCACAATCCATAAACTCCACTCACCTCAGGAAACTGTTGAAAGACAGCTATTTTCGGTCTGAAAAAATCGGGTTCAATCAGGTCATCAGAATCCAACCACAGCAAAAAATCTCCGCTAGCTTGCTTCAAACCTAGATTTCTTGCCACCGGTGCACCTTGGTTCTTTTGCCTAAGCAAAATAACATGTGGGTAATTTTGTTCCACAAAATCATCGCCACCGTCTGTTGAACCGTCATCTACTACAATGATTTCTAAATCTGTGTTGGGATGCAAGTCTTTATTCAAAGAATCAAGAGTTTTCCCAATCAGATGCTTTCGGTTGAAAAGGGGAATGACAATAGAGACTTTATGCATCAAAACAATTTTTCAAACAAACTTAATAATTTTTTGGCATTGTCTTCGTGACTCATGATTTTCGTTTCAGCCATTTTCCTAGCGTTTTTCCCCAATTCATTTCTCAACATGGGATTTTCAATCAATTTTTCTAATGCACTTGTAAGCGATTCAACCGACTTTGCTTGCACCAACTCTCCTGAATACCCTGAAACAACGACCTCCGGATGGCCGGAAACAGCGGTTGTCACCACAGCGCAGCCACTTGCCATCGCTTCGCACAATACGTTTGCCAAACCTTCCCAATAAGAAGGCAAGCAAAAAATGTCACAAGCATGATATAATTTTGACAACTCTTGATTGGGCACTTGTCCTAAGTCTATCAAATTTTCTAAGATTCCAAACTCTCTTGCTTTTTCATACAGTTTAAACTCTGAAAGCCCACCGGAAGCGGCCAAAATCTTCAAGTTAGGGTGTTTTTGTTTTAGCATTCCGACTGCTTGAAAAAGTTCTAGCCAACCTTTTCTGGCAATAGATGATCCTACATTTAAGATTAGAAAGTCTTCATCCTTCAATCCTAGTTTTTTTCTAATTTCTGACTTGTCGCTTTCAGCACAAGGTTTGAATTTCTCAAGATCTATACCTGTGTATATGGTGTGAGTTTCCAATCGCTTATTGAACAGCTTTTGAGCTTCATTGCATAAGAAATCAGAACACCCCAAGACTAAATCAGAGTTTTCCAGTGTCCACAAGGCATTATCAAGATGCTGCTTTGAGTTATGAGGCCAAATCTGGATGTCATCACCTTGCATCTCAACACTGCATTTCGCCCCCAAACGTTTTGCTAAAAGAGTAGCAAAATGCCCATCAGGAATGAGCCATTGAGCATGAATTACATCTTTTTTGGGGTTAAATCCCATTTCATTAAAAAAACGCTCTAAAGTATTCAGTAAATAAAAGTCATAGGGCTTTCCGAAAAAACGAGAAGGTCTTGGCGTGAAAACTTGCGGATGAAATACCTCCAAGCCATCTAAAATCCTCTTTTTAGGTCTTGGATTTCTTCTCATTTCTCCCCATTCTGCAAAAAGTTTGCTCAAAGGCCAAGCGGGAGCCCAATTCCACGGTTGCACCACCACTATATCAGCCCCGATTTTCTTTAAAGCCAGGTTTTGTTTATGGATAAAAATTCCCGTTGTGTGGTCATTCCCCTCAGGAAAGGGATATATGCCGGGATAAGACCAAATTCTCATTTCGCTAATTTTACAACTTTTGACAATACATAATTTTTGGTGAGTCTCAAAGCATTTGTCCAAAAAACACCCAAATATCTATATTTAATGATTCCTGCCAACTCTAAAATGGTCTTGAAAACCCCTACCCTATTCACCGAATTGTTGGCATAATAAGCTATCACCTCTTTGGCTAAATATTTTTCCAGTCTCCTAAACTCATCTTTTGAGAATTGAGGATGGTTTTTCACAATAGCTAGCAATCCCATGTTTTGTTTGAAATAATGCTTCAAAGGTTTGTTACCCATCAAGGATTCAGCCCTCACCCGATAGCGTGTCCAACATGAAACAGAATAATACCAATGGGTTTTCTTCGAAGCCAATAACCACATGTAGAAATCTTCAATTCCATTCAAATTGGTGTTGAAATTTCCGATTTCTTGAAGCAATGAGCGGTGAAAACAAACCGTAGAAGTACAAATATTGTTGAATGAGAGAAGCTTAGGCAGTTTTTCATGTATGCCTTTAAGTTCATTTAGCACAACCTTGTTCAACTCTTTGCCTGTTTCATCATCAAATTCAACAACGGCATGATGCAATGCCTTAATTTGTTGATTTTGAGAAATGATATCAAAACAACCGGCTAATTTCTCTTTTTCAAAAAGGTCATCACTGTCTAAAAAGCAGATCCAAGTTCCCGAGCTCAAATCAATTCCCATATTCCTAGCGCCTGAAACTCCTTTCGGATATTGACTTATATCTTTTTGTACGCATTTTCCAATCAAGCCAAATTCATTGAAAAGACTTTTGGCCAATTCAAAAGAATCATCTGTGCTGTTGTCATCAACCAAAACCACTTCAAAATCTTTGAATGACTGATTTTTCAACGCCAACAATGTTTCTCTAAGATAAGCTGATGAATTATAACAAGGTATGACTACCGAAAAAAAGGGCATTTAATGCTGATTTAAATTCAAATGTTTTATTGGATTTTAAAATAATGCCCAAATATAAGCTTCATTTCAGTTTTAATACAACCTTCAACTACTCAACAACAATTTATTAACTCGGATTTAGGTCTGTTTGAAAAATCAAGAGTATTGATGGATATCTGAAACCCAATCCAACTAAACAAAGAAATTACCCTGTTTAAGTGAGTAAAATACCCTTTCTAGGGTATTGAAATCTTAAATACCAAGAACTTATTTTGCATTGTTTTTATTTAGATTCATTAAAAATAACAAAATATGAAATTTCTTTACATAATAACTTTATTGTTTGCACTGTGCCTTCAGTCAATCAATGCTCAAGTATCAACAACGGTTAGCAACTTGTTTGCCAACAATTCAGGCTTCACGCTTTTTAACTTGGAAGAGAACAAGATTATTCCTAACGAAGATTCTGCCTCAAATAAATGGCATTTAGGTTTCAGAGGAACTTCAATCATTATCAACAGTTTGAGTAGCGGACCTGGCAATGTTTTGGCCAAAGTCGTGAACGAAGACTTTAACAGCTTATTAACACCACCAAATAGTGGATTCGCAGGTGACACTTCAAGCAACAAAAGGGCTATAATTGGCGCTTCGGGTGCCAGTTGGTATGATTACTTACCTCAATGTGCTCATGTCATAAAACCTATACCCAACAGAACAATCATCTTGAAAGTTGATGAAAATTTCTATAAAATAAGAATCATCAGTTATTACAAAGATGCTCCCGAACTTCCTGATTGCCCCACAGCTTCCACTCCTAATGCTAGGTACTACACCTTTGATTTTCAAAAGCTTGAAGGGGTAAATTCCATCAACAATCATTTATCTAAACTTAACTCAAATGTTAATGTATTTCCCAATCCTGTTTCAGGAGATGAATTGTTTTTGTCTTCTGCAAAAGCGGGAAGTACCATAGAAATATACAACACTTCAGGTGTATTAATAAAAAACACGACTTTAGATAATGATAAGTTTTCTATATCTGATTTGCCTAAAGGTCTATATATCTTGAGAGTAATTCACGAAACACAAGGCGTTCAATCGGTTTCATTTGTTCGCAATTAAAAACTTGATTTTTCAAGAATGAGAATTTTTCATTTGTCATATTTGTGGGCGTTGTGCTGTAATTATCTTCTTGCACAAGATTGTTTGGTCAGTGGTTGGTTGAAAGATGAAAAAGAACAACCTATATCAGAAGCTTGCTTAGTATTAGAAGGTAAGAACAAACATTGCTTGTCAGATGAGAAAGGTTTTTTCACAATGAAAATCCCTTGTGACGGCCAATCTAGGGTAATGATTAGACATGTGGGTTTTGAGCCATTTTTGCTTGAAACCCAAGCGTCAAGTTCACCACTTACGCTCAAATTGGAAAGTAAAATAGGCGAAATTGACCCTATTATTATTTCAGGCACTCGTTATGAAACAACTTTAGATGACACCCCATTGCCTATCTCGGTGATCAGTGGCGAAAAAATAAAAGCAATGGGTTCATTTAGGCTTAGCGATGTTTTGGCAGAACAAACAGGTATGATTTTAGTGAGTGACCACGGCACAGGTTTGCAACTGCAAGGATTCAACCCTGATTACACGTTGATCATGATTAACGGACAACCTTTAATCGGGAGAGTGAGTGGCACTTTTGAGCTGGAAAGAATCACCGTTGGAAATATCAAAAGAATAGAAATCACCAAAGGACCGGCTTCTTCTCTTTATGGCTCGGAAGCTTTAGCCGGTGTTGTAAACATCATCACCGATGAACCTGAACTGCCTTTTGGAATTCATTTACAATCTCGATATAAGACTTTCAACACCACCGATAACAATCTAAATATTGAAAGTAAAAAGAAAAACACAAGTTTTATAGTTCAATTGAATCATTATCACACTGATGGTTATGATTTAAATCCAAACACCATTTCAAAAACACGACCTCGGTATGAGAGTTACACTGTAAATGGTAGATTTAGCCACAAAATCAGTTCTAAAAACCATGTTTGGATTGATGCTAGATTTTTTGCGCAAAATGCAAAAAACAAGAATGAAGTTTCTGAAGAAGGTAGACTTTTTAGAATAAATGATTCAAACAAACAGTTTGATTTCAACCTTACACCCACTTGGATTTATAAACCTACCGCTAGAATAAAACTCACTACACTGAATTATTCAAGCTATTATGATGCAAGAACCAATCAAACCTATGAATCAAAAAGCGGTAGTTTTTATGAAGGTTCTTTCAAACAGTTTTTTAACAGGACTGAAACAATGGGGGAATATTTCATCAATCATCATCAAAAATCTACGGCTGGTTTAGGGTACATTGTTGAAGGGTTAGCATCTACGAGATACAATGCACCGGGAAATTTTGTAACCAAATATGTCTTCGCACAACATGATTTAAACTTGTTTCAAAACAAGCTTAATATTCTGTCCGGTTTGCGTTTTGACCAACACAGTGAATACTCAGAACAATTAAGTCCTAAACTATCTGCGCAATACAAACTTTCAGAGGCTTATAAGCTGAAAGGCTCTGTCGGTATGGGTTTCAAAGCACCTGATTTCAGACAGCTCTTTTTAGATTTTACTAACGCAACAGCTGGATATTCTGTGTTCGGTTCATCAAATGTGAAGTCAAATATGGAGCAATTGGAAAACAGTGGTCAAATTCAAAGCATTTTAATTGACTACAAAAATCTGGAAAAGATCAAAGCTGAACGTTCATTGGCTTTCAATTTTGGACAAGAAATCAAATTAGGTAAAGTTTTAATCTTCAAAACCAATTTGTTTCGTCATCAGGTCACCAATTTGATTGAATCACAACCCATAGCACTCAAAACCAATGGAAGTCAAGTATTTACCTATTTTAACTTGAGTAGTGTGATTTTGCAAGGCTTGGAGCAAGAGGTTTATATATACCCTTTCAAAAACATAGAAATCTCAATCGGATACCAGTATCTTGATGCAAAGGACAGGCAAGTTATCGAAAATCTCAGAAACGGGAAAGTGTTTGCAAGAGATGAAAACAACAGAACTTACCGTGTGAAACCGGAACAATACGGTGGTCTATTTAACCGATCTAAACACAGCGGGAATTTTAAAATTTTCTATAAAGTTCCAAAGTGGAAAACGAATATTTCTTATCGCTTGGTGGCAAGAGGCAGATTTGGAATAAGTGACAGAAACGGTAATGGTATTTTAGATGCTGAAAATGAGTATTCAAAGGGTTTTTTAACCTCCCACTTCCAAATAGCTAAAAAATTCGGGGAAAAAGAAATGTTTGGCATTCAACTAGGTGCAGACAACCTCTTTGATGTGAGAAATGAATTTGTGCCCACTATGCCGGGAAGACTTTTGTTCATCGGTGTCAATTATTCATGGGCTAAAAGGCTAGATAAACTTAATAAAATTTAAATAAAACTTGAATATGAAACACTCAATAACAATAGGAGTTGCGTTGGCAATTTTTGCATCTTGCAATGAAAAAAACAAAAACACATTTGAGCCAATTGGTTCAAATGTCTTATCAATAGAAGTAAAAGACGTTCCCGCTGATGTAGAAAGGAAAAATAAAAGAACGTTTTTCAGTTTAAGGGAAAACAAAATCATCAGCTCTGAAGACTCTAACTCCACAAAATGGGACATCGCATTCATGGGAGCTAACATTTATGTTAATGGGGGAACATCGGGTCCGGGAAATGCAGCAGCAAAAATCATTAATGGAATTTTTGATGAAATAAAAGAAACGACCAAAGACGGGTTTTCAACAGACAATTCACCCGCATTAGCCATTCCCTCAGGATCAGGCAATGGATGGTATGATTACACGGGCAGCACTAGAACCCCCAACCATGTTTTGCTACCCATAGCCGGAAAAGTTTTGGTTTTTAGAACTGCTGATGGAAAATTCGCCAAACTAGAAATCATTTCTTATTATCAAGGAAATCCCAACACCGGTTCTTCAACATTTATAAATTCTGAAACTAGACCACCGGCTCGATATTACACTTTCAGATACGTTCTTCAAAATGACGGATCAGCCAAATTCTAAAATAAATGTTTAGTACGCTTTATATTTTGCTGACCATATTTTTTATGTTGAAATTTTTTGAATTCACGATTCGTTTAAGGCATTTTTCAAACAAACTAATGCTTTACTCCGGGCTCACTACAGCAATATGCTATGCTTCAACATATGCCTATGCTTTGAATTGGAAACAAGTTGAAAAAATAGCGTTGCAAAATGAATGGTTGCAAATTCAAGAAATTGCTCTGTGGGTTATATGGTTTGTGATGTTGATGAATATTATTCAGAAAAACTCTCTTTTCAAAAGATTTGAAACAGTGTTAATCAGCATTTTAATCCCTTTGAATCTTTTTGGATTATTGGTTTACTTATATACACACAACACAATTTTGACGGATCAATGGTCATTAGCCGGTTTGGTTGTTCTTTTCTTTTTGATAATGTTCATCTCATCGGTTTATTTCAAAAACAGCAATCAAGTTTCATCACTACAAAGAGCTTCTACCATCTATTTGTCGTTTTGCATTGCATTTTTTCAAATCTTGAAATATAAGAATGGTTTTCAATCCAATTTCGTTTGGGGTGAAGAATTGGTTTATCTCAAAAACACTGCCTTTGTGATGCTATTTTTTGGGGTGATGATGTGCTTTGGTGAAAGAATTGAACGGTTTTTTGGGAATCTAATAAATAAAATAAAAATATGAATCTAATAAACGAATTGATGTATTGGGTAACAGAAGGACTTCTTATTCCGACTTTGTTAGTTTTGCTATACTTTTTAGTCAAAAGCCTCATCGTTTTAAACACTTTTCTAAAAGAAGCTTACCACAGAAAAAAGTATTCAAAACTTCTTCTAATCAAATCAATACTCACCGTTGAGAAATTACAAGGAATAACTGAAAATCAATTTATTAAATCAGTTAAGGACTTAAAACTTGCAGATAATGAGGTTTTAGAAATCAAAGTTTTAGATGACTATGAAGCATTTTGTGAGAAAAAACTATCTCATCCCAGAATGTTGGCCAAAATCGGCCCTATGTTAGGACTTATGCTCACGTTGATTCCAATGGGTCCGGCATTGGTTGGTCTAGCCAACGGTGACATAGCCAGTATGGCAAAACATCTACAACTGGCATTTTCAACAACAGTGATTGGTGTGTTTGTTGGAGGATTAGGTTATGCAATTCAACTTGTGTCATTCACTTGGTTCAAAGAAGAGTTCAATTTCTTGCAGTTTCAAGCCCAATTAAAAAGACAAAAACAACCCATTTATGACCAGGAAGAATATCACTTTTAACAAAAGAAGACTCGAAAACAATTCAGATGACGATCCAATGTCAGGAATGAGCAATCTTTTTGATGTTTCAATGGTGTTTGCTTTGGCTTTGATGGTAGCATTGGTTGCTAGATTTCAGATGACTGAATTTCTGACAAAAGAAGATTTCACAATGGTGAAAAATCCGGGTAAGGAAAACATGGAAATCATCCAAAAAAAAGAGGGGAAAATAGAAAAATACAAAGCAGAAAAAACGAATGGTAATGGCGGCAAAGGAAAAAAAGTCGGCATTGCTTATGAGTTAGAAAATGGAGAAATAGTTTACATACCTGAATAAATAAAAATAGAAATGAAAACCAAGAAAATTAAAATCATATCATTCACAGCAATTTTGGTATTAATAACCACTCTTCTATATATTAAATTTGAACATTCAAGAACCCACATCATGATGGTCAACTTTCCTGAAGATAGGGTGGCTGAGCTTTCAAAAGCAAACCCTAACTTTTGGAATGTGATCAAACATGTTGATCTTAAAACCAGCAACTTAGAGGAGTTGAAAAATGCTGATATCGCTTTATTCTTTCATGTGAGAGGTTTAGATGGAGAACAAACCAACAACTTAAACAAAGCCAAAGAAAACGGATTGAAGTATTTGTTTTTTGCATCAACGAGCAAAGAATTTAACGAAAATACCATTGTGGGTGATGACTCTACTTTCGTGGTGAAATGCTTGAGCAATGCTGATGGTGCCAACGATAAAAAATTACTGAATTACCTAAGAAAAAAGATTTCAGGAAAAGAACTTGGAACAGATGAAATCCAAGAGCCTATTGAACTTCCAAACGATGTACTTTACCATTTGGGAACAAAAAATTATTTCGAAAACACACAAGCATATTGGGACTTTTATCAAGAAAAAGGCCTCTATAAAAAAGGGAAACCGGTGATTTCAATCATCAACACAGGTGCAAATTTCAACACAGTGTTCAGAAGCTATCAAGATTTACTAGTTAAAAACTTAGAGTCAAAGGGTTATAATGTGGTGTGCATCGGTGGATTCAAGAAAAGGTTTGAATTTTTAAAAGAAATCAAACCCGCTATGGTTTTGTTTTTTGCACATGGCAGAATTGATAGCAAAGCAAGTCACGAAGTGACAAGATTCTTGAAAGAAAACAACACTTTGTTGTTGATGCCCCAAGTGGTGAGAATGCCTTATGAAAAATGGGAATCCAGTCAACAGGGTCTTGATGCCAGCATCATCGGTCAAAACGTTGTGATGCCGGAACTTGATGGTGGAACCACACCCTTTGCTTTAGCTGCACAGTATCCTAATGAAAAAGGAATTTTAGTTTTCAAAGAAATACCCGGCAGAGTGGAAAAATTTGCAGAAATGGCTGATCGTTGGTTGAAATTGAGAGATAAAACAAACGAAAAGAAAAAAATAGCGATTTACTACTATAAAGGAGCAGGTAAAAATGCCATAGTTGCTGAAGGTTTAGAGGTCGTTCCTTCGCTTTTCAACCTTCTGAAAGACTTGAAAGGCAATGGATATGACTTGGGAAACAGATTCCCTGATTCTCACGAAAAACTTTGGGACATTATCCAAAAAGAAGGTCCATTACTTGGTGATTATGCTTTAGGTAGCTTCAAAGATTTTGTTAAAAACGGTCAACCTGCCTTAATCACAACAGAAAACTACAAAAAATGGTGCGAATCAGAATTGACCCAAAAGTCATTTCAAGAAATCGAAAATGCTTACGGACAAGCCCCAGGAAATTATTTGGTTCATGAACAAGGTGGTATAAAATCCATTGCACTTCCCAGAGTTCAGTTTGGAAACGTGGTATTATTACCTGTTTTGCCTGCTGCATTAAACGAAAATGAATTCAAATACACCCATGGAGTGAAAAAAGCACCACCTCATGCTTACGTAGCTTCTTATTTATGGACAAAAAATGAATTCAAAGCAGATGTAGTAATGCATTTCGGAACACATGGAAGCATAGAGTTCACTCCTTGGAAACAAATCGGTTTATCAGCGGAAGATTGGCCTGAATCTTTGATAGCTCCAACTCCACATCTATACATATACACCATCAACAACATTGGTGAGGCTATGATGGCCAAAAGAAGAACTTATGCCACTATGCTTTCTCATTTGACTCCTCCCTATGATGAGGCACAATCTTACAGCCACTTGAAAAACCTTGATGACGCACTTTCAAAGTATGCAGATGCTCCGGAAACTTCTAAAATCAATTTCAAAAAAAACATTAAAGCATTTGCTGACTCCTTAAAAATTGGAAAAGATTTAGAACTTGATGAAAAAGCATTAGAGATTCTTGACGAAAACACCATTGAAACCCTTACCCAATATGTTAATCATTTAAAAAATGAAAAAATAACCATGGGCTTGCATCGTTTAGGCGAAAACTATGAAAAAGACGAATTCAACACCACAGTCAAAATGATGGTAATCAACCCTCTTGAACAACAATTGACCGATTGGTTCAAAGCTAAAACTGCAAACGCAAAACAGAAAAGTCATGAAACAGCCATTAGGATGATTGAAGAAAAAATGAAAGGCAAAAGCAATGAATATGTATTGCAAACCTTGACATCAAACAAAATGGCAGATTCCACACTGAAAGCAAGGATTTTCGCAATTTTAGATCAAGTGGATTTAAACTTCCGAAATCTTTCCAAATCTCCGTTGGCTGAGCTTTCTGCAACAAGAGTTGGTGCATCAGGGGCTTATATTTCGTCTTCTTCAGGTGGTGATGCAGTTTTTAACCCCATGTCTTTGCCCACCGGCAGGAATCTTTATGCCATAAATCCTGATGTAAGCCCTTCAATTGAAACTTGGGAAACAGGTAAGTTACTTGCTGACAAAATCTTGCAAAAACACATTGCCAAACATGGTGATTACCCTAAAAAATTAGCTTATACACTTTGGGGAAGTGAGTTTATCAGAGATGAAGGTTTAGGTTTGGCACAGATTTTTTATCTTATGGGTGTCAGACCATTAAGAAACCAAAGAGGCAGTGTTTTTGATGTTGAACTGATACCTATGGAAGAACTCAAAAGACCAAGGATTGATGTGGTGGTTCAAACATCTGGTCAATTCAGAGATGTGGGCACTTCAAGAATCTCACTCATCAACAAAGCCGCCAAATTAGCATCTACCGCCAATGATGAAACAAAATCAAACTTAAATTATGTATCACAAGGCAGAAAAAATGCCATCATAAAAATGAAAGAAAAAGGAATTAGCCCTGCAATGGCAGAAAAACTGGCTGATATTCGGGTATTTGGTGGAGTGAACGGTAATTATGGAACCGGAATCATGGGATTGGTTGAAAAAGGAGACCGTTGGGAAACCGACCAAGAAATAGCACAACAATATCTTCAAAATATGGGCGCTGTTTACTCAGATGAATTTTGGTCTGAATTCGAAAACGGTGTTTTTGAAGCCATGTTGCAAAACACAGAAGCAGTTGTTCATCCCAGGTCATCACATCAAACGGGTCCGATTTCTTTAGACCATGTTTATGAATTCATGGGTGGAATCACTGCTACAATCAGAAACATCACTGGCAAAGACCCAGATGGCTATTTTCATGATTCCAGAAACAAATTCAATCCTGATGTGCAAAACCTCAAAGAAGCCATTTGGGCAGAAACTAGAACTAACTTGCTCAATCCTAAGTTTGTGAGTGCTCAACTGAAAGAAGGCGAAACAGCAGCAGAAAATTTTGCAGAGAATTTTAGAGATACTTATGGATGGAATGTGATGAAACCGGATGCTATTGACCCTGAAATATGGGAGGGCTATCATAAAATGTATGTAAAAGACGAATTGAAGTTAGGAACTGTTGCTTTTTTCAAAAACAAAAATCCGTATGCGTTGCAAGAAATGACTGCTGTGATGATGGAAACCATCAGAAAAGGCTATTGGAAACCATCAGAAGCAGTGAAAAAAGAAATTGCAGCCTTACACGCTCAATTGGTAAAAGAAGTTGGTGCCGGTTGCAGTGGTTTTGTTTGCGACAATAACAAATTGAAAGATGAGATGTTGAAGTATCTTTCTGAAAGTGAGAAAAAACAATATTTAGCAGGTCTTCAAAAAGTTTTGACAGGAGAATCAAAAACCAATGAAGCAGGCTCTGTGACCTTGAAGCAGCAAAAAAATCAAAAATCAAATGATTCAGAAGCTCCTAAACCCATTTCTTGGTTAGCATTTTTAGTGATTGGTCTAGCTTTGGGAGTTTTTCTTGCAAAAAAATTCTTTTTCGACAAAAAGCAAAGTGATTAACCAAAACAAAATGCCGCGTAAAGTAATAATTACACGGCATTTTCTTTAAAAAACCCCTCAAAAATCAATTACAAAATTTGATAAACCTTGACATTAACCATTAAATAAACAATACACCCTGTCTTTAATCAGATAAAAACTTTTGTCATAAAAATCATTTGTGTTGAAGGAATGAGATTTAAATCATAAAAAACGAATAACTAAAAGATTTTGCGTAAATTGCGTTTAATTAGACTAAATAAAAATGAGTGTAGTTGGCTACATGAATCTATCTAGCTTGCCATGTGATGGATTTTCATTGTTGATGAGGTCTTTATCATCCGTCAAAAAAGTATTTACATTTCGAGAACCCAAAACATTTGAAAATTTAAACCCTGTTCCTGAATTTGATTTGCTTGTCATTGATTACGATGAAATTGTTTTCAATCATGAAACCATCAAGATGCTTGAACAAAAACTTCCCAAAACAAAATTTCTACTCTTGTTTTCAACAGAACAAACACCTGATATTATCCATGTAATCGCTCAAACAAATCATTCATGTTGGAACAAGAGTGACGACACAAATGTCATTTTGCATATCATTCAATCAGTCTTAAACAACATAAGAATCGTTTCACCTGAATGCATAAATGCAAGTCAACACAAAAAATCAGAAACCCTCTCTGAGCGTGAAGTTGAAATTGCCATGATGTTGATTAAAGGAAAAAGTAGCCTCTTCATTTCAGAACAACTAAACATAAGCCCTCACACTGTTCACACTCATCGTAAAAATATATTCAAAAAACTGGGAGTTCACAGCACTTTGGAACTTTCAAAATTGAAAATGATTTAGGCTAAAAAAACATCACATCAATAACTAGAAAATTAGGATTGAAAAATAGGCTTTCAGAAAATCAACTCGCAAACAACTCTCGATAATAATCAAAAGTCTTTGAAACTCCTTCCAAAACTTTCACTTTTGGTTCATAATCAAGTAACTTCTTTGCTTTTTCAATCGAAGCCAATGAGTTTTTGATATCCCCTACTCGTTCGGGTAAATGTTCAATCTCTACTTTTATCCCTGAATAATCAATCAAAAAATCAGCCAACTGATTGATAGAAATCTTTTCTCCACAAGCCACATTATACACTTGATTAAGTGCGTCTTTATTTTCTGTGAAAATTGCACTTTCATTAGCTTCCACCACATTGCTGATGAAAGTAAAATCTCTAAACTGTTCACCATCACCGAAAATTTTGATTGAATCACCTTTCAACACTGCTTTGCAAAACAAAGGTACCACCGCAGCATAAGGGTTTTCAGGGTCTTGTTTTGGTCCGAACACATTGAAATACCTCAATACAATAAAATCCAAATCATAAACCCTTTTGAACACATCTGCATAAAGTTCAAGGGTATATTTTGTAACTGCATATGGAGAAAGAGGTTGACCAATTTTCTCTTCTACTTTAGGCAATTCTGTGCTGCTTCCATATGTTGATGAAGAGCCTGCCAAAATCACCCTTTTCACCTTTTGGTCAACACAGGCTTTCAACACATTCAAAGTGCCTTCTATATTGACTTCATTTGTGGTAATTGGGTCTGAAATTGAACGTGGAACTGAACCCAAAGCTGCTTGATGAGAAACTATATCCACTCCTTTAAAGGTCTTTTTCAATAGCTCAAAATCTCTAATATCACCGTTGATAAATTCAAAATTTGAAAATTCTAAACATCTTTTTAAGTTTTTCAAACTTCCGTTGCTTAAATTATCAAAAGCAACAAGTCTATTTACTAAACGGTTTTCTAAAAGATACTCAGCAAGATTTGACCCAATAAAACCAGCTCCTCCGGTGATTAATAAATTCATTTTCAATAACTTGATATTTATCTAAGCTTTTTCTCCATTTAATTGTGTGCCATCATAAAGAAAAATAATAAATCTTTAGCATATTAGCAATGATAGCAATTTCATGGTTTTTATATATGAGAATCTAAAGTTTCAAACATCAATCATCACAAATTCTTAACAAAAGCACAAAACTCATAATATTTTTGGCTCAACAACTCATTTTCTCCTGCATATTTCATAATTTTTCAATTACTTTCTGTGTACTTTTTAAAGTTGTCTAAAATTGCTTGCCAGCCGTTCTTCTGCAAATCAACTGAATTTTCAGATTCAGGATCAAACGTTATAGAAATTTCTGTTTTTTGGTCAATTTCTTTAAAATCTACTGTTGCAAACCGACCACCAAACTCATAAGTAAAGTTTTCTCCTTTGTTGATTTCAGTGTAAACTGCATCAAAGTCAAAACCAAAACTTCCATCTTTAGCTTCCATTCTGGCCAAATATCGACCACCAACTGTCATGTCATTGGTTGCAGACGGACAATGCCAACTTGGGTCGGCAAAGTTCCATTTTATGATGTGTTCAGGTTGAGTGTAATAGTCCCAAACTTTTTGTTTGTCAGCCAATACAATTGCTTTGATTGTTATCTTTTCATGTGCCATAAAATTATTTTTAAATTTGAGTTGAATCTGAGAACATTATTTCCCATTGATGTCCGTCAAGGTCTGCAAAACAATCATAATACATCCAGCCGTGGTCAACACTATCACGATAACGGGTTGCACCGTTTTCAAGTGCAAGATTCACAATTTTGTCAACCTGGTCTCTGCTATCAACTTCAATGGCAGTCAAAACTTGAGTAGTTGTTCCGGTTGCAATTGGTCTGTTTGTAAATGTACCAAACATTTCGTGAGTGATAAGCATTGAATAAATTAGTCCATCATTTAAAACTAAGCACAATGCTTTATCGTCAGAGAATTGTTCATTAAACGAAAATCCGAGTTTTGTCCAAAAGTCTCTTGTTCTATTAAGGTCTTTAATTGGCAGATTAACGAAGATTGATTTTACTTTCATTTTAAATTTTTTAATTTAAAAATTAGAAGAAATATTGTTTAAGGATTATTAGGATTAAACACCACCTTTTTTACCACTTCCAAATAAGCTTTCCCCCATTTTTGATCAGGTTCAAGATAATTTCCTTCGGCCCACTCATTCCAAGATTTCACAAAAACCAATTGTTTCTCCTTTGGCAAATGATTCACTTTTTCAATCCCTTCTCTCAAATGTTTTTCCCAAAGTTCAGGAGTTGAATTTTTAAAAATCAAACTTTTGTTTCCTGCTCGCGCTGAATTGTCCCAGTCGGGAATCACACACGGAAAACAATCAAAGTCATATTGTTCTTTGCTAATTAAATATTTCACCGCTTCACTGTATTCAAAAATCAAAGGCTTGTCTCTTTTTTCAACATTCCATTCAAAAACAGGTTTGGTGACAATTCTTAATTTCCTCAAAATTCTCTCTTGAATAGAAAGTTTGATGGGCGGCAGCGCTTTCCCATATCTAGCTTCAAAGAACGAAGGGTCAATCACCGCATCTAAACCATTTTCTTTAGGATTCCAATTTCTTTCCCAACGAGAAGCGACAAGATAAAGCCCGTTTAATCCTGCTTTTTGTGCCAACTCTCTGAACAAATCAGTGAACATTTTCAAATCAGGGATGTTTTGAGCTATATAAATCACAAAAAGGGGTTTCCCTTCAACTTTGATATACCTTTCGTCTTCAAAAAAAGGAAGTAGATACTCAAAATGGGCTTTGTAATCTTCAATTCCGGGATAGGTTTGTTCAATTAATGTTGCCCCGCTTTTTCCAAACCAAATTCCTTTCCAAGTTTCATTTGCCCAACAAAAGCAAAAGGGAAAATCAGGTCTCTTGGTGTTCAAAACTTCTTGGGCTGGTCTTTCCAACAGTTTTTTACCATTTCCAAACCAATAATGATAGTAACAAAAGCCATAAATCCCGTGCTCTTTGGCTAGTTGAGCTTGATGCTCTCTGGTTTCAGCAAGCCTCAAATCATAATAACCCAAATCTTTAGGAAATCTTGGTTGATAATGACCTTCGAAAAGTGCTTGGGCTTTGACGACATTTGTCCATTCAGTGAACCCCTTTCCCCACCATTCATCATTTTCAGGAATAGGGTGATATTGAGGCAAATAATAAGATATAAGTTTCAAAACGTTTTTTGTCTCAAAAATATGGAAAACTTTGAAATTAAAACCGATTTTTGCTTTTGAACTTTGAAAGACTATAATGTGCAATGAATAAAATTCATTAATCAACTATGAGTTGTTCGAGAGAAAATCAAAAGTTCAACTAAAATCATTTTCAACATAAAATAGGCTATAACAATCAACAAAATTCTATTTTTGAATTTCAGATTCAAATTTGAAGCTTTAGATGTATTTTATTCCTTTCAACTGCACAATTGTAAATTTTAATGACAGCTATTTTGCTTGAATCTCTTTTAAAATTTTTTACACTATTCTTATTTGTTTTCTCACTTAAAATCATTGCTGAATTAGTGAGTTTTAAAAGCAAACCATCAGGAATTTTAGGAAATGCTATCTCTATATTCCTGTTGACATTGTTTGTGGTTTCTATTTATGCTATTGTTAACTGTAAATTTAAAACTTCACAATCATTCGCATTATTGATTTTGCTCTTTTTTGGAATTCACAATAAAATCAAACTCAATTTTAAAAAAATAACATTCGACATCTTTCGGACTGAACTCTTATCAATTTTTGGGGTCACTTGTATTTCATTTTTATTTTTTGAAACTTGGAACTATGGCATCATTTGGTTCAGTGGTTATAACGTGAAGCAGGATACTTATTTTTATTCTTTGATTTCCAAATCACTAACTGAAATTGGTTTTGAAAATTATTATCATGTAGGTGCCAAATTTTCCAATGTTTTTCAACAATCAACAGGTTATCATTACACTGAATTTTGGTTAAACAATTTAACTAGTCGCTTATTCTCTTTCAGTCACATTTCCAACTTACATTCATTCACTTTTCCATTTTTTTTAAGCATTTTAATTCTGTTGTCTTTGGGAATTGCAAAAGAAAAAAACAGCAAATTAAATCCTGCTTTGTTAATCATTGCCTTATTTTTTGTTGACGGAATATTTATCAATTCCAGCCATTTAGGAAAATTTTTGGGTGGCTCTGTGAGAGGTCTTTCATTACATGCCAATCATGAATTTAAATATTACATTTGGTATGTGTTGGTGATGTTGATGTTTTATTTTTTTGTGCTGAAAAAAGACATCATTAACGCTGCCTTGATTGCTGTTCTGGCATGTACCACCTCATTCATGTATGTCCCGATTATTGGTTTCATTTTGGCCTTCTTCACATTTCAAACAGTGCGCAATAAGCCTAAAGAGATCTTGAAAATGATGTTAATCAATTTAATTTTTGTGTTGATATTTTTTCAGGGTTTTGACTGGAACTCGTTCCAACAAGCCAAACAACATAGTGAAGAATCACTGCTTTATGCTTTTTTTAGAATCGTTTTCATCATTCTTAGTTCATTTACTTCATTGGTCACACTTTTTGGAATGATTACTTTACCTATTGTGCGAAAAACGTGGAAAGATTTAATTTTTCCTTTTGTCTTGCTTTTCATCAGCGGGTTTTGCTATTTTTTGATTTACAACAAGCACGACAGCCACCAAATTTTCTTTTCCACTCAACACGCCGTATTGTTTTTGGCTTTGCTGTATTCTTTTATACACTTAGCTCCCAAAAATGCTTTAATTATCACTGCGCTCTTTTTCTTAATCAAGGCTGCTTGGATGATTTCAACTTTTGAAACTTCTGAATATTCAACTTATCAATTGAAAAACAAAAACACTGACCCATTAAATTCTATTTTGAAAAATGAAAAGTTAATTGCTGTTTACAAAAGCTATGATTCCCAACGTTTTGAAGATGAGACGTTTCAACCTCATTATAAAAAAAGCTTTATCTTTTTCGACTGTTATGAAGCTCTTTTTCAAAACGAACATTTATATCCAATTTCAGTCTCAGATTTTGAAGTCTTCAAAAACAAAGGACAAAACAGAGAAAAATATATTGAGTTTATGAAATCAGGAAGTTTGCTTTTTAACTTTGCCCAAGAACGTCAAATTGTTGTTCATCAAGATAATGCAGACTCAGTGGCATATCTTTTCATGAAACATCACCAATTAGACAAAGTTTTGCACAAAAAAGACGTAATATTACCCTCAACTTTTGTGGTTAAAAAAACAGTTTGTGATACAAATGAAAATTGTATTACAGTTTTAGCTAAGGAATAAAAATTAATAATTCACAATCGGGAAGTAAAATTGAACATTTTAAAATTTGACATATTTAGTTCCAAATTTTAAACCTCTCAAAATGCATAAAAGAAACGTCTAGCAAAAGGGATTGAGGCTATGTTTGAGATCCTTTTTTAGTAGGCTTTCCTTGTAAAATGCTTCAAAAAAAGCTTGTTATTCAGAACATGACTAAATAAATGAAATATCCTCTAATGTCTTCTCTGTTTAGGGTATGTATTCTTGTTTTTGTACAATTATTTCGATTGAATTTTTGGATTGACTCTGTTTTTATTACTTTTTCGGCATAGTTTTCCCTCGCAAGTTTTTAAACCCTCTTTGTTTTGCTAACCTATTGCTATACGACTCTCGGTATCTGTTCCTTTTGCACAATTTGGGAATGAGAACTTCCCATAATCTCTCTACACATTCCCAAAGCAACTTCACATCGGTTGGGTATCTCGCATAGCTCTCAAAACAGGTTGCATCCATCATCGTTAGATGCAGATTCTCCATGTCTTCTTTTTCCCAATTGTCAATCATAGC
>JBDNDT010000059.1:0-9369 GCA_046718985.1 Cytophagales bacterium | reverse complement strand
CAACAAATTGTTGGAAATTCTGGGAGTTCCACGGCTCCTTCTTGCGATTTCAAAAGCAGCGGTTTCATCAGTGGGTGTCCCCAAAATTTCAGCAGAACGCATAACAATGCCTGTTAACAATTTGGCATCATAATATTCCAATCTTGCATTGATGCCAAAACGAGCCCTTAATGGTGAAGTCAAAAGTCCTGATCTTGTTGTTGCTCCAATCAAGGTGAATGGATTTAAACCAATTTGGACAGTTCTTGCACTTGGTCCGGAATCTAACATGATATCAATCCTATAATCTTCCATGGCAGAATATAAGTACTCTTCCACAATTGGATTCAATCGATGTATCTCATCAATGAATAAAACATCAAATTCCTGCAAATTGGTGAGCAAACCGGCTAAATCGCTAGGTTTATCTAAAACCGGTCCTGAAGTCACCTTCAAGCTTGAACCCAACTCATTGGCTATGATGTTTGAGAGTGTGGTTTTGCCTAAACCCGGTGGGCCATGCAACAAAACATGGTCTAAAGCTTCCTTTCTCTGTTTTGCTGCATTGACAAAAACCTTTAGATTTTCGACCACTTTAGCTTGCCCTGTGAAATCTTCAAAACTTAAAGGACGTAACGCTTTGTCATAATCCTTGTCTTTTGAACTTAATGCGTCTTTGTCACTTTTCAGGTAATCTTCTCTCATGGAACTGTGCTTAATGCAAAATTAAGAATTAATGTCGGTTTTTAAGAAATAGTCGGGTTTCATTAGTTATTGAGGTTTTTGTTTTTCTAAATCAAAATACAAAACGATATTGAAATAAGCCCGTAATGTTTTCAAGCATTATCACAGTATATTGTTTGGGAAAATTTTGAATTCAACAGCATTTAGCGAATTATTTTATATTTTTACAACCGATAACTTAAAACTATTAATACTGATGGAGGATGAAAAGTTTAATCAAATCGAAAAAGAAAACTTAGGTGTTATTCTGAAATTCTTATTCATCTGTCAGTTAGTTGCTTTTACCGGAGTTGTTATCACCTTGATTTTTAACCTTAAAACCGCTTGTTATCATTCCATTCTGCACCTCATTTTGTGGAGTGCCTGCATGTTTTTATATCGCAAAAAATGGTTCTTCTTGGCTCAAACACTTTTTATACTCACAACAAATTATAGTGTCTTTAACTATTCTTATTTTTTTGGCTTTGACACCGGATGGTATTTTTATTTTTTCACTTCCACATTGAGCATGTTTGTTTTTCTTAAAACAGAAAATAAACTGCTGCTGAATATATCTATTTCGAGTTATGCCTTGAACTTTCTCTTTTTGTGCTATTGGTTCATCTTTCAAAACAACTCACCTGTTTACCAATTAAGTCAGGAAATAAAAACTGCCTTGTTTGTGTTGAACTTTCCATTTGCTTATTTTCTTTGTATTCTTTTGGTTAATTATTTCATCAAGCTTGATAAAATCAGGGCTTTACACTCCAGCCAATTGCTTTTTAAAAAAGATTCAATCGAACAAGAAAATAAACAGTTAGAGCTTTTTAATTATATCGTTTCTCACAACCTGAAAGGTCCACTGTCAAGAATCAACGGTTTGGTGAGCTTGTTGAATTTCAATGACCAAAACAACCAAGAAATCTTAGAGTATATCAAAAAAAGTGTTGATAATGTGGATCAAGTGATCAGCGACCTTAACTTGATTCTCACCAACAAGAAAAAGGGAGAAGACTCAAAAGAAAAATTCAACTTCAGCGATTTAGTGAATGATGTCAAAGCTGATCTCAAAAAAGAAATTGACGAATCGTTAACCATTTTCATTGAAGACTATGAAACAAGTGAAATCACAAGCATCAAAAGCTTGTGGTATAGCATCGTTTATAATTTAGTTTCAAATTCAATAAAATATCGATCCCCTGATAGAAGACCGGAAATCAAAATTTCCTTGAAAAAAGCAGCAGAAAAATTGATTTTTAAATGTGAAGATAATGGCATTGGCTTTGACCAACAAAAACATAGTGCCAAAATCTTTGAACTTTATAACCGATTGAAGCCTGAAATTCCCGGAAAAGGAATCGGGCTATACCTTGTGAACAACCATGTTAAACACCTCAATGGCGATGTGAAAGTTGAAAGTGAATTGGGAATTGGAAGCAGTTTTATTGTATCAATCAAAGATTTTTCTTGATTTTTTCAAGTTTAGAGATTAAACTCTAAATTTGCGAACAGACAATGCCCAATTATGAATTTTATATATTTAACACTTTTTTGTGTTAGCTTAAACTTGTTAGCTCAAAAATTATTTGTCATTGATTCACAAACCCAAAAACCTATCGAATGGGTGGGTGTGAAAGGTGAAAAAAACAAGTTTCTTTATCTGCTCACAGACAAAAAAGGTGAAGTTGACATCAGTGCTCTCAATGGGGAAGTAAAAATTGAAATTGCACATGTTTCTTACCAAAAAAAGCAAGTAAGTTTTTCAGAATTAGAAGCCTCAAACTTCAAAATTGAGCTTACTCCTGAGGTGGTGACCATTGATGAGGTGGTGGTTTCTGGCACACGATGGTCTCAAGACAAAAAAGAATTGAGTTCAAGAGTGATTTCTATTTCACCTGACTTGATTGAACTGCAAAACCCACAAACAGCAGCAGATCTTTTGGGCTTGAGTGGTGAAGTGTTTGTTCAGAAAAGTCAACAAGGTGGCGGAAGCCCGATGATCAGAGGTTTTTCAACCAATAGATTGATTTATTCGGTTGATGGTGTGAGAATGAACACTGCCATTTTCAGGGGTGGAAACATTCAAAATGTGATTTCTTTAGACCCTTTTGCAATGCAAAGAGTTGAAGTGTTGCTGGGTCCCGGTTCTGTGATTTATGGCAGTGATGCCATTGGAGGAGTGATGAGCTTCAGCACCTTGAAACCTTTGTTCAGTGACAGTTCTCAGCAAACACTTGTCAGCGGCAAAGCTCTTGTGAGGTCTTCAAGTGCTAATCAAGAAAAAACCGCTCATTTTGATGTGAACATAGGTTTTAAAAAAATTGTATTGTTGACCAGCATCAGCAAAAACCAATTTGGTGATTTGAAAATGGGCAATCATGGCCCTGATGAATATTTGAGAAAGTTTTATGTTCAAAGAATAGATAGCATTGACCGAGTGATTGAAAACGAAAAGCCATTAATTCAAAAACCAACAGCTTATGACCAAATCAATCTAATGCAAAAAGTGGCATGGAGACCGTCAAAAAACCTAGAATTGATTTATGCCTTACATTATTCTGAAACCTCTGAATACTCCCGTTATGACCGACTCATTGAAACAAATCCGGCCAATGGAAAACCCATATCATCTGTCTGGAAATATGGCCCGCAAAAATGGATGATGAATGTGTTGACTCTTGAATTTAACAGGTCAAACACCATGTTCGACAAGGTATCTACCAGATTTGCCCTCCAAGAGTTTGAAGAAAGCAGAATTGACAGAAATTTTGCAGGTTCAAACAGAAACCGACTCAGAACCACCTTAGAGCAAGTTGACGCATTCTCCACCAACATAGATTTCAACAAAACCAGCGGAAAATTCAACGTCATGTATGGTCTTGAATGGGTCAAAAATGAAGTTTATTCAAAAGGAACTGCGATAAATATTGCAAACAATAACCCTCTTTCTGTTTCCAGTCGCTATCCTAGAGCCAATTGGCAAAGCACAGCAATTTATGTTCATGCACAAACAACCTTTTTCGAGAAGCTTAAAATGTTAGCAGGTGTTCGAGCAAACCATTTTTCTCTAAACGCAGATTTCAGTCAAAACTTAGCATTTTATCCCTTGAATTTTGAAAAAACCAATGTTCAAAACACGGCATTCACCGGTCACATAGGAAGCGTTTTCAATCCTGATGACAAAACACAATTAGCTTTTCAAGCATCAACTGCTTTCAGAGCACCAAATGTGGATGACATGGGTAAAATATTTGACATCAGTGCAACAGAATCCATAGTTCCTAATCAAAAATTGAAAGCAGAGTATGCTTATAATTTAGAAATCAATCTCAACAAACTCTTTTCAAATCTAATCAAATTTGAGGCAAGCTTGTTTCACAGCTGGCTTGAACATGCATTGGTGAGAAGACCTACTCAAATTGACGGTTCAGATTCAATTATCATCAACAATTCAAAACGAAAAATTTATTCTATTCAAAATGCTGCAAATGCTACGGTTTATGGGTTTCATGTTGGTGCAGAAATCAAACTCGGTTTTGGATTTGATTTAAACACCAAGTTGAACTATCAGAAAGGTGAAGAATTAATGGAAAATGGATTTCGTTCACCATCAAGGCATGCAGCTCCGGCTTTTGGTATCAGCTCATTGAACTTCAAGAAAAACAAATTATTTTTCAGTGTTTATGCAGTTTACAGCGCATCAGTGAGTCATCAAAATTTGAATGAAGAAGAAAAATTAAAAGTTTTTATTTATGCCAAAGATGGGAATGGAAAAAGTTATAGTCCCTCCTGGGTCACAATCAATTTCAAATCAACAATCAAAATTGACCGGTTTTTTTCAGTTTCAGCAGGAGTTGAGAACCTCAGTGATTTAAGATACAGACCATACAGTTCAGGGATAGTTGCTCCGGGGAGAAACTTTGTCATTTCGTTGACAGCTCAATTTTGACAAAGAATTTAATCTTAAAACTTGTCTTTAAAACCCAAAATCCAAAAGTTCAAAAGGGCGAAAAAATAGAATTTATTTTGGGCAAGCCGCCTAGGGGCGGCCGGGCTGTTGCGGCTCGCTCTTTTTTGTTCCGTTGCACTTCACAAAAAAGGAGCTCAAACAAACCGCGCCATCCCTCTTGCGGGTGAAGTTCAAACCTTAATTAGTATAAAAACGCTAATAATGCTTTCAGACTTATGAAACGCTTAGGTTTTTGATAATAGATTCTTTTTCTTGCAATAATGTCTCAAACTGCTGAATCCTTCGGTTAGATTCTTCTTGTGTCGCCAACAATTCTTCCAGATTTTGTCTCAATTCTTCTTCTTGATTTCTCATTTGCTCTGATAGAAGTTGCGACTCTTCTAAAAGCTTTTTTGTTCGGCTGTTGATTCTTGCCGAAGAAATGGTTGAGGCAATCGAATCAGAAGCTTTTTGAAGAAATTCAAGTTCGAACTGTTCAAAAACAGTGAAAGAAGCCAACTCCAACACTCCCAACTTTTTCTCGTTGTAAATCAATGGAATCAACACTAAAGACCTTGGACTCGCTTCGCCAATTCCTGAACGAATGTTCATATAATTTTCGGGAATCTCCGAAAGATATGTCAGTTCACCTTCCAGAAAAATTTGTCCTACCAAGCCCTCTCCCACCAAAATCTCTTTGTTGATGAATTTTTTCCTTTCATAAGCATAACAAGCTACCATTTCAAGTTTATTTTCATCACTTTCAGAAAGCAAGAACAAAGCACCTTGATTTGAATGAGAATATTTTACTAAAAACCTTAGAGAATTATCAAAAATCTCCTGCTCACTTTGATTTAAATTCCTTAAAATATCAGCTAAGTTTGATAAACCTGCTGAAGTCCAGTTTCTTCTTTTATCTTCGATGGAGTTGATTTGCAAATTCTCCCTCATTTGCAACAGTGATTTGCCTAAAATATCGTTTTCTGAAAGCATTTGAAATTCAAAATCAAATTTTCCTTTTCCGATGCTTTCTGCGAAAGCTGATTTAGTTAACACTCCGTCAGCCACTTTCATGATAGCTTTGCTCATTTTGCCGATTTCATCATTTTGTTTAATTTCAATCTTTTCCGGCAAGACACCTTGTGCCAAAACATCAGTGAAATTGGTGAGCAACTTCAAAGGTCTTGAAATTTTTCTTATGCAATATATGCTGGCCAAACCGGCAATTGTTGAAAAAGCAATGATGATTCCAATGAAGAACCATTGCATCAAAGTCGAGAAAAACTGCTTTTCTTCAGATTTTCTCAACAATGCCTCTTTTTGTTTCTGTTCTTCTGCCGTCAAAACTGAAATGAGACTTTTCTGGAGTGGCTCAATGTCGTTTTTTAAAACCTCTAAAGCTTGATCAACAATTTCATCATCATCAAATGAATCATCATTTTTGAGCAGTTCCATGATTTTTTGTTGAAAAAACGAGGTTGAATCAACCTTTTGAATAAATGAAGTAGAATTCTCTTTTTGTGATAACCAAAGATTTTTTAAATTCGGCAATTCCTTCTCAAGGATATCTTTCAGCCTTTCCTTTTCTTGAATATTGGCTTGTTGTTTAGCCCAGTTGTTGGTCAACTTATACGCTTCTGACAACAGACTGCTAAAATCTTTCACTAACAACAGATTAGGAATATTTTCCTGAATCATGCTCTCATCGGTTTTTTGTGCTCGATCCAACACATAAATTCCGAAAGTCACCAAAATCAGGCACAACAAAATGATGACAGCATAACCAGTAATCAGTTTTGTGACAATGCTGTTTTTGCTGAATATCATGGTGTTAAATTTATTGAACAGTTAAAACTACTTTTACCTTTGACTTATTTTCTCCTGACAAACTGTTTACATTCACAAAGCCTATTGCACCAATTTCAGAGTTGACAAAATTGATAATTTCGTTGTCATTTGCAAATTTGTCTTGTGGTTTTTCAGCACTTTCATATTGTTTTTGAGTGAAATAAGCCTCCACTTCATTTGCACTCATTCCTAACACTTTTGAATAAAATAAGTCTTGTTCAGGGCATTTTGATTTTCTATCAACAGGTTTGATGTTTTTATTGATTTCAGGCCATCTTTTTTTGATTTTCCTCAGCCAATATAGTTTGGTTTGGCTTTCGTTTAGACTTGATACCTTGTTTTCATTGTTAAGGATGATGGCAATTTCTAATCCTTTTGGATTAAAGGAAGAAAACAGTAAGACAGCAAAGAGAGCTAATAAATATGTCTTTTTCATGTGATGAACATTTTAAAATGCAAAAGCCAATTGTGTTTTTAAGTTCAACAACATTCCATAGCGGTCTTCAAACTGCAATCCTGATTCAAATTTGAAGACAATGTTGGGATTGAGAATATACCTAAACCCTAAATCATAATTTCTTACAGAATTGAAAGGTCTTTGAGTATGCACATTTTCAGTCGGGAAATAGATATGTTCAAAGTCAAAATTGGTAGATTCATGTATGAAATAGGGAATAAACTTGTCTGTCACCTTAAAACCCGCATACAAAATTGCGCTGTGAATGCCATGATGACCAAGGGTTTTATATTTGTGATTAGTGTTCATGTATTCACCAATAAATTCAAATTTCTTTTCAGATGACATGTGTACCAAACTGACCGATCCGGTGTAAAAATCAATATCTTCGGGAACTGGGTTATCATATTGGTTCAAAGCGCCTTCCAACTGTTTGTGATATTGACCGGACAAGAAAACCTTCAAGCCATCAGCCGGTTCAGCACCCACTTGTGCAGTGTAACAATTGCTTCTGCCCATTCTTTCATTTGAACCCATAACACCTCCATTTTTACCAACACCATTGCTAACAAAAAATTTGTAGTTGAACCTGGCACTGCCAATATTTTCCCCTTCAATTTGAAGACCTGCATCTCTGTTTAAAGTGAAACCTCCGTCATGAGTAGGATTCATAGGCATCGGGCGGTTGATGGTGGGTTGTAAAATCAAACCAAAGTTGTAATTGAGATTCCAATAATTGATAGGTGTGTAAAGGCGACCAACTCTCAAACTAATGTAATCATTGTAATAATATTTCAAGAAAATCCTCTCCAGCTCAATTTCAGGACCGGTGTTGGTCATGTAATGCAGGTTCACTTCACCACCCATTGAAACATTTTCGCCGATTTGTGATGTGGCATATATCACAAAAGGTCCACCTCTAAAATAAGGATTTCCGGTTGAACTGTCTAAATGATGCAAATATTCAAATCCCGGATGACTAAAAAAACGAAGTTTAGTGTCTTGAGAATAAGAATCTAAGGCAATCAAAAAAATTGCCAATGTGAGAATAAAGGATTTAAACATAAAAAAACGATTGAGTTTCACGCTTGTTTCCACCCAACTTCACAAAAAATCAACTACAAGCCTTTTAACGTAAAAAAGAAGATTGGGTTTGGAAAAATATATTTTTCAAGGTAAATCTTGAAAATTTTTTTGCTGATGATAGACGCTGTTTTTTATCAATTATTTTTAATCAAACAAACAATGCGTGTCCTTATTGCGATACATATTTAATGGGAATAACTGTGTAAAAGTCAAGGGCTATCCATCAGAGGATGTAAAAGTATTTAACAAATGAGATAACTGCTGTTTTCTTGGTATCAAACGATATGCTGTTTTATTCTCAAAATTAAATCTTCAAATGCACGGTTTTGATTTTTTACTTTTGCCCGTCAACATCCTCCAAAACAGGATTAGGCGATTGTGGAGGCGTTATACTTTTTTCTTTTCTGTTGTCCGGTTCATTGTTGGCTGGATTTGGGTTGTTTTTAAGGTCAGTGGGAGGTAATTCTGATATATCATCAGAATCGTCTTCATCGACGATTCTTGCCTTTTTATATTCTTCTGACTTTTCCATATTCTCACATGATTCATAGAGAAACTTTGCATGTGCCAGAAGCGCACTTTTGGGGTGTTTATCCATAAATTCTTGTAGCGATTTTTTATAATCATCAATCAATCTGGAATGCCCAACTATCAAGGTTCTTAACATATCTACTCTGTCATTCAACTCGCTATCAGGGTATTTTGATTTGAACATCACCAACATGCTGTCTGCATCTTTGAACTGTCTATTCTGGTACATTTCTAAGCAGATTTTATATTCACTTTCTTCCAATTGTTTTTGTTTTTTGGCGATTTTTTTCCAATCAGGGTTTAACAGCATTTTAGCATAATCGGAGTCAGGGTGTTTTTGAGTGAGAAGGTCATAATATTCTGTTTCACAGTTTTTGTTTTTGAGTTCAATGCAAATCAACCTCAACAAATAAAGCACTTCAGGCACTTGTTTTGAGTCAGGGAATCTATTAAGCAACTTTTCATAATAGACTTTTGCATCTTCAAGTTCTTCAAGTTTGAAATGGTAAATTTTACCCAAGTTGTAAATTGAAATTAGCAACTTGTCATCAGCAATTTTTTTCTTTTCATCTGTTAAAGGAATTTCGTCATATAGTTTCTTTTTGTCAAGACGAACCCCTATAAATCCTTCTTTGTCGGGCTTTGGAACATTTGGGTCATTGTTTTTTTGAGCCATTATTTTGGCTTCTAATGTGTCTATTGTGTTGTTTTCATTGCCTGCCTGGTTTGAGTTTGGCTTTATGGCTCCGGCCGACTCGGAACTGGCGCGACGGCATCCCGACTGGCTGACGCAGCG
>JBDNDT010000058.1:0-9380 GCA_046718985.1 Cytophagales bacterium | reverse complement strand
GTGTGGTGGTTGAGCAAATCATTAGACCTACCGGCTTGCTGGACCCTCAAATATTCATTAAACCGACTGAAGATCAAATTGATGATTTAGTCGGTGAAATTGAAGAAAGAATTGCTATGGGTGATAGGGTTTTAGTTACCACTTTGACCAAAAGAATGGCAGAGGAACTTTCAAAATACCTTTCAGGGCTGAATATTAAATGTCGTTATATTCACTCTGAAGTCAAAACTTTGGATAGGGTTGAGATTTTGAGAGAACTTCGATTAGGTGAATTTGATGTGCTGATAGGGGTGAACTTGTTAAGAGAAGGTCTTGATTTGCCTGAGGTTTCTTTGGTGGCGATTATGGATGCAGACAAAGAAGGATTTTTAAGAAATGTCAAGTCTTTAGTTCAAACCATCGGTCGTGCTGCGAGAAATTCAAATGGGAAAGTTGTGATGTATGCTGACACCATAACCGAATCTATGCAAAAAGCCATTGATGAAACCAATCGAAGAAGAGCAATTCAGATGGACTATAACAAAGTTCACAATATCACCCCTCAAACAGTGAAAAAAGACAAAGAGAGCATCATGACTCAAACAAAAGTGGCAGATAGCAAGAGAACGACTAAAGATTATTATGTTGAACCCGAAACGATCAATGCTGCCGCTGACCCTCTTGTGGAATATTTGAGCAAAGATAAATTGGAGAAATTAGTGAATCAAACCCAGAAAAACATGGAAAAAGCAGCCAAAGAAATGAATTTTATGGAAGCTGCAAGGTTGAGAGATGAGTGGATGGCTTTGAAAGATAAGCTTTCAAAAGTTTAAACTCCTGATTAACAATGAGTGTAAATTGACTCAGATCATCGGTAAATTGAGCCAATTTTGGCAATAAAAAAAAGTGATTCATACAAATTAGTTTAAAATGTATGAACCACTCTTTTAACAGCTTATGATTTTTTATCTTCTTCTTTTGATGGGGCTTGATGGGCTATACATGTCAGAGCCTTTTCTAAGTTTGTAAGAAACACCTACCATCAAAGCAAAACTGCTGTTTCTGTTGATATTTTTGTTTTCAGTCACTTTCACATTGTTATATTCAACATTTTTAGATTCGTAACCATTGAAATCGAAATCAACTTTCAACAAACCTACCAAATATAAATTATGTGCAAATTGATATTCGCTACCAACACCAATGGTGCCACCGACAGTCAAAAAGTTATAATATTTATTATTTGCTTGTGGCAAATCATAATATATAACATTACCGTTGTCATCAGTTTCGATGATTTCAACGGCGCCACCTGCTCTGGTAAGCAAATTAAGTTGTGGACCTAAAAAACCGAATGCTGCAAAGTTTTGAGTGAAAAAATGGGTGTATTTAGCTGTGAGAGGGATTTTTAAATAATCCATCCTTTTTCTACCTCTATATTCTCCACTTGCAGTAGGAATCGGGCTGGTAACAAATTTTTGGCTATGTCTTGAAAAAATGAGTCCTGTTTGGAAATCCCACTCGTTGGTGATGTCAATTCCGGCTAAAATTCCTCCACCGGCAGTGTAGGTTGGTAAGTTTTTGGTGAAAGTAGATTGCTGAGAACCCCCAACTCTGGTCATTTGTCCCATCAAATATCCACCGATTTCATATTGTGAGAAGCATTGCACTGATGCAATCAAAAATAATACTGATAGAAATTTAAACTTCATGTTCGTCGCTTTTGCTTGCAAAGTTAAATAATAAAGTGTTTAAGTCCAATTTTTAAGCAACATAGGCATTTAATTTTGAAAAGGATTTTTGATTTTTTTTTATGTTTTTACTAATAATGCAATATTGGCATTAGCGTTTAAACAACATTTTCATTATTCCATTAGATGTATAAAGTTAGAGTTGTCTTTCCAAATTTTAATTGATTCGGATGGATTGTGGTTTGTTTGATGTTTTTGAATAGATAATAGCTTCTGCTATTGTTCAGTTTCTTTAAATTTCTTTTCCCAAACTTTTTTGGTTTTGATTACATATTGATTTAACCAAGACTTAGATTTCCTCAAAATCTTTCTTACTTGTTTATTCTTTCCTAAACAGACTTTTTATTTACTTAATGCTTTTCCGAATCAATGCTTTGCATGTTGTAAAAATGATTTCAATGGCTTGTAGATTCACTCAAATTTGGTACTTTTGCAACCCAATTGGCGGCGTAGTTCAATGGATAGAATAGGAGTTTCCTAAACTCTAGATCTAGGTTCGATTCCTAGCGCTGCTACAAACAAAAAAGCCCTTGAAAAAGGGCTTTTTTGTTATATTAATTTCTGTTTATTTTATTACACTCAACTTAATCATGTTGGTTGGGTTGGTTTCATCAATTGGCATGCTACCGGTGTTCACCACAACATCTCCTTTTTTCAAAAGACCTTTTTCAACCAAAAATTGATTGATATCATGAATTGCTTGATCTGTCGTAGAGAACTTGTCAAAATAAAACGCTTTTACACCCCAAATCAAATTCAATGTAGTTTCCAATTTTTTATTGTCTGTGAAGATAAAAATATCAGCTTCAGGTCTATGAGAAGAAGTTTTGAATGCGGTGAATCCTGATTTTGAAGTTCCTATGATGGCTTTGGCATGAGAAGAAATAGCCAATTTAACAGCTGCATCAATTACAGATTCATTATGATGAGTTGGAGATGCAGGATCAATTTCAAAAAACTTATTGAAAATGTCAGCGTTTTCTTCGACACCTTTGATGATTCTCACCATTGCGTTTACCGTTTCAATTGGATACATTCCTGATGCTGTCTCAGCACTCAACATCACAGTGTCAGCACCATCCATCACGGCATTTGCCACATCATTCACCTCGGCTCTGGTTGGTCGTGGACTTGTGATCATGCTTTCCATCATTTGGGTGGCAACAATCACTGGTTTGGCTGCAATGTTGCATTTGCGAATCATCATTTTCTGCGCAACAGGAACATCTTCGAAGTCAATTTCAACACCTAAATCACCTCTTGCAATCATCAAAGCATCAGACTCTTCAATGATTGCGTCAATATTTGCCAAAGCTTCAGGTTTTTCGATTTTAGCAATCACTTTTGATGCTTTTCCCTTGCTTTTGATGATTCTTTTGATGTCAATCAAGTCTTCGGGGCTTCTCACGAAAGAAAGCGCAATCCATTCAACGTCGTTTTCGAGACCAAACATCAAATCTTCTCTGTCTTTTTCGGTGAGTGAAGGTTCAGAAACCGCAGTGTTAGGTAGGTTAATACCTTTTTTAGATTTCAAAATTCCACCATATTTCACCTCGCAAATAATCTCTTGACCTTCGACTTTCTCAACTTTCAGCTCAAGTTTTCCGTCATCAATCAAAATTGCATCTCCTGCTTTCACATCTCTTGGCATCAATTTATATGAGGTGGAGATTTTCTCGGCATTGCCAATTATTTTTTCTGTTGTGATTATAATTTTGCTTCCTACAACCAAATCAACACCGTTGTTTTCAATTTCACCGGTTCTGATTTTCGGACCTTGAAGGTCTTGCAACAGACAGATGCTTGTGCCGTGTTTTTTGTTTAGGTTTCTAACATGCTCAATCACTTGCTTATGCACTTCATGTGAACCATGTGAAAAATTAAGTCTGAAAATATCAACTCCGGCTTGGACTAACTCCCAAAGCTTTTCTTCAGTGTTGCAAGATGGTCCGACCGTTGCGATAACTTTAGTTCTCTTTTTAACGAAAGTGCTCATTTGAAAATATTTATTATTAATGCAATGTTACAAAATTGTTTTTCGATTTCATCTTGTCAGTTTCAACAAGACTTGAAAAAGTTAAAAAATCACTGTTTCTCAGTTTACTTAAAACTTTAGACTTATCAACCAAGTCAATTTCGCCGTGAATATGCAGAAAAAAATCATATTTATTCATTTCCGGCACCAAAAACGGTATTAATTTTTCTTTTAAGCCATATCCTTTGTTTTTCAGCAAACGAAAGGTTAAGTGTTCAGTAGAAAAACAATAACTCGAAATATAAAAATCTCCACCGTCTTTCATGATATATTGTATGTCATCAAGCTTTTTGAGTTTGATTTCGAGTAATTTGTTCAAATGCCAAGCCAAAGTATAAGACTTTATTCCTGTCACCAATCCGAACAAAAGAAATTCATCATCATACTCAATGTCTAACTCAAACTTCTTTTTCACTGACATTCAGAATCAAACATTAATGATAGAATGAATCTATGTTCTTCTTAATGCAAAACAATGCAAAAATTAGCAAAATAAAAAACACTGAAAACTGTTGAAAAAACATTTTGTTATTAAATGGTTTGATTGTTTGGTAGTATTGTTTTATGTTTTGAACTGTTTCACATAGATTTACGAAGCAATTTAATCAATCTAATGTTCTTGATATCAAAAACTATTTTTCAAAGCGAAACTAAATCAAAGTTTAATGCCACAGTTTTAATCACTTTGATTGCGTTTTTATTTTTGTTTTGGGAAACATTTTGCGGATTGGTCTTCACATTTGACTCTTATGAGTATTTAGCTTCTGCCAAAAATTTTCGCGAAAACGGAAGTATCCTAAGAAAAGACGGAACTGCAAACACCATTTGGGGTCCTTTGTTTCCTATGATTATTGCTTTAACAAATTTAAATCCGAAGACCATTCAATTTATTAATTATGCAGTGCTTTTAACGACCATTTCTTTAACATACAATATTGCTAAGAAATTGGTAATCAAACCGATTTTCTTTGTAGCAATGATTGCAAATGTAGCCTTGCATTCCTCTTTACACATGAATTATTCATTTTTGTGGTCAGAACCTATTTTTATTTTGTTGTTAATGGCTCATTTGAGTTTTCTGATCAAATATCTTGAGCAGAAATCAAAATATGACCTTTTAATCTCATTGATTTTTGGTTTTTTGATGTGTTTGCAAAGAAATGCCGGCATTTTTTTGGTGATGGGTTCATCTATTTATCTTTTTTTCTTTCACAAACCCAAAATCTCATTTTTTTATGGACTTGTAACAAGTTCCGGGTGGCTTGCTTGGAATATTAGGAACTTTTTGATTTCAAAAACTGAGTTTCATCCCGGCGTTTCTGAAATGGCTCAAGGAAGAATCTTAGAAAAAGAAAATGTATTTGAATATCTTATTGATTCTGCCTCTTGGTTGATTCCAAACATTAACGTTTGGTTATCAATTCCAATTTTTGTTGTTTTTTGGCTTACATTAACTTATATTTTATTTAAAATAAACAAAGCTGAAAAATCCGAAGCTACACCATTACTATATTTCAATTTGAGTACCTATTGGGTTTTTATGCAGTTTGTTGAAGACAAAAGAATAGACGAAGTACAAAGGTATAATTCTGTATTGATACCCATTTTTTACATTTTGTTGTTTATTGTGATAGAAAAATTGTTTGAAATAAGCAATTTAAAAAAATCAATCAGATATATCATCATTTCTTATGTAATCGCTCTTTCGGCCTACAATGCTGTTAGGTCACTCAAAAACATAAATGAGTGGCACAAAAACAGTTGTTTTCAAGAAAATAAACAAGTTTAATTTAACAGACCAATTCGAGGCATTTTGTTTTAAAATCAGTAAGTCAGAATGTTGAATTGAACGAGTTTAAGTATCTTTTCAATGCTAAATATTACAAAAAAGTCATAAAAATCTTTTAATGTCCATAGTTTTTGAAAAATTCCTCAAATTTGCATACAATTTACAATTGATTGAAAAAACTAAGTCACCATTTCACTCCGAGCATTCTAATTTCACTGTTAGGGGTTTATGTTCTTTGGGGAACAACATATTTAGCTATTAAAGTTTTATCACATCATGTTCCTTTGTTGTTGATGGCAACAGCTCGTCAGGTGATTGCCGGAATATTTATGATCATCTGGGCTTTTTTGTCTAAACATAAGTTCCCAAGCATAGAACAAATTAAGAACACTTCGGTGGTTGGATTTTTTCTTTTGGTGATTGGTAATGCATTGGTTTTGTGGTCTAATTATTTTCTAAACTCTTCCGGAGTTGTGGCTGTTTTGGTCGCTACTACACCTTTCTGGCTCACTTTGTTAGAATGGCTTTGGTTCAAATCTGAAAGACCAAAGTTGATGGTTTGGATAGGTGTGTTTTTGGGTTTGTTAGGCGTTTACTTGCTTTCTGACACCACTAACCTTAAAACTTTGGGTTCTTCATCGCATATTGGTATTGGGATGGTGATTCTGGGAACATTTTCCTGGTCTTTCGGCACTCTCTATGCAAAAGTGAACAATATGCCTGAATCTTCTTTTTTCAGTTCTGGTTTTCAGATGCTGTTTTCTTCCTCTATATTGGTGTGGGCTTCATTCTTTATTGAAGATTGGCATTCAATTGAATTTGAAAAATATAACACATCAGTCTGGGTTTCATTTATCTACTTAATCATTGGAGGATCTATTTTGGGATTCACAGCATTCACTTACTTAGCTAAAAATACAAAACCCTCCATCACAGGCACTTACGCTTATGTGAACCCTGTGATTGCTTTGTTGGCAGGATATTTCATCGGCCATGAAACTTTCACCCAAAAAACCTTAATCGCTAGTTTTTTACTGTTATTTGCAGTTGCTTTGATTGTGAGCAAGCCTGAAAAAATCATCTCTCAACTTTTCACAAAATTCAAACCTAAATGATGATGTTAGCAAATTCTCAAGATACCATCATTGCTTTGTCAACTGCAAATGCAGCATCAGCAATTGCAGTGATTAGGCTTTCGGGTTCAGAGGCATTAAATGTGGTTAAACCTTTTTGGAAAGGAAAAAGCTTAGATAGCATATCACCAAACCAAGCATTATATGGAACTATTTCTGATGAAAACAATCAGTTGATTGATGAAGTGGTGTTAACATATTTCAAAGCACCTTATTCTTACACAAAAGAACATGTAGTTGAGATTTCATGTCATGGCTCCATTTTCATCATCAGAAAACTAATCGGACTTTTTCTCAAAAAGGGAATCAGACTGGCAGAGCCGGGAGAATTCACTAAAAGAGCTTTTTTAAACGGTAGGTTTGATTTGTCTCAAGCAGAAGCCGTAGCAGACATCATCGCCTCAGAATCAGCCGCTGAGCATCAACTGGCAATGAACCAATTGAAGGGTGGTGTTTCAAACCAAATCAAATCTTTGAGAGATGAACTTATCAATTTCACCGCTTTGTTGGAACTTGAACTTGATTTCAGCGAAGAAGATGTAGAATTTGCTGACAGATCACGATTTTTGAGTTTGGTTGAAACAACCTCTTTGTTGATTCAACAATTGCTGGAATCTTTCACTTTGGGCAACGCTATCAAAAAAGGAGTGAACACCGTGATTGCCGGAAGACCGAATGCCGGAAAGTCAACGCTGTTAAACGCTCTTTTGGACGAAGAAAGGGCTATTGTTTCTGAAATTGCAGGAACAACAAGGGATACCATTGAAGAAACTTTGGTGATCAATGGCATCACATTCAGAATTATTGACACGGCAGGCATTCGCGAGGCAACGGATCAAATTGAAGCGATTGGGGTAGAGAAAACCTATGAAAAGATTAAAACTTCTTCCATTTTAGTTTACTTATTCGACATCAATGCTCTCTCATTTGAAGAGGTGAATGAAGACTTGAAAAAACTGGAAAGAGAAAATTTAAATTTGGTTGTGGTCGGGAACAAAACTGACAGTGTTAAAGAAAAAAATCATCATCTTCATTTTAATCCACACAAATTCATAGGTATTTCAGCTAAGAACAAACATAATATCTCTGAATTGAAAGAAATGATTTATTCTTGTGTTGCTGAAAATCTAAACTTTTCGAGTAATGTCATCATTAGCAATTCGAGGCATTACGAATGTCTTTTGAAGGCTAAAGAATCAATACAAAGAGTAAAAGATGGTCTCAATAACCAATTGGGGAGTGAATTGATAGCGGAAGATTTGAGAGAAACAATCAGGAATTTAGGAAATATAACCGGTGAGGTGGATGTTGACAAAGACATCTTAGGAACTATATTCGGAAGATTCTGTATCGGAAAGTAACAAAATAAGTAAGTAAGTGTAAGTATATGAAATACAGATATTTAAATCATTTAATGTTGTTTGGAAAAGTGGTGTTTTACATTATTTTGGTTTAGATTTGTACCTTATTTGTACCCTATGATTTCAAATTTCAAGAATACTTCACCCAATTAGGGTCTAATTTTTATCGTAATCAACGATGAAAATTAGACCAAGTCTTGTGGTATTGGTAAACTTACGCAGTTTCTAACTTCAATATCTCTTTCGCTTTTTTGTATCCGTCTTCTAATTTTGATACGATGATGGCATCTTTCATAGGTTTATAAACTAAGGCAATGGCTTTGAGCATCATTTGAGCGACCATTCCTTCACTCACAATTATACTTGCTTTTGTTCTGGTTTTGTGTTTTTCAGTAATTTCATTGGCTTTCTTTCCAATCAGAATTCTTGCCTCTGAAGATATAAACACTGCTTTTTCATTCCATGAAATGGTCACAACATCGCCTTCTGTTTGGCTTAAATAATCATCCACTTCTTTGAAAAATTCTTCAATTTGCTGTGGTGTAGGATCAATTGGATTGGTTTTGATTAAAATAATCGGGAAATCTTTGGTGATAAGTTCAGCGTATTTCATTTGTCAATCAATTTTAGGGTTATAGATATTTGTGAATTTCTTTCAAATCATCCGGAGTGTCAATCGAGAGCGTGTCAACATTGGTGAAACCTAATTTCATCACAAACTTATCCAACCACCTCAATTGTTCTAAACTTTCCAACTTTTCAAGTTCAGTCTGTTTCATTTGACCCAATTCAAAAATGATATCAGCTTTGAAGCCATAAACCCCTATGTGTTTGTAAAAATCAAAATGCTTGTGCCATTCATTTTGGGGCAAACGGTGAATATGAGGAATTGGACTTCTGCTCATATACAGCACTTGATGCTTGGCATTGTGTACGATTTTGACTTCCTTAGGGTCAAATATTTCTGACGGGTCTTCTATTTTTTTAGCTAAAGTACCTATTTCAGCTGTTGGGTCATCAAAAATATCAATGAGCGTATTGATCTGTGAAGGGTCAACAAAAGGTTCGTCTCCTTGAATATTCAATACCAAATCAAAATGTTGATTTGAATAATGCGTGAAAGCCTCGACACAACGATCAGTGCCGGTAGGGTGGCTTTCTAAGGTTATCACCACATCACCACCAAAATCTCTCACATGATTGTATATTCTTTCGTCATCTGTGGCAACCACCACATGATGTGCATTAGATTTTTGTGTTTGAAGGTAAACCCTCTGAATCAAGGATTTACCTGCTATATCAATCAATGGTTTTCCCGGAAATCTGGTCGAA
>JBDNDT010000057.1:0-9409 GCA_046718985.1 Cytophagales bacterium | reverse complement strand
TGTTTACAATCTCTAAATTTGCTTGCTTATTAATCCATTATGATTCATATTTGCTATATGAAAAAGATTACCCTTCTGTTTTTACTAACCATTCTTTGTAGCACAACAGTTGTTTATTCACAAGATCCTCAACTTTCGTTGTTTTATGCTTTTCAGCCTTATCTAAATCCTGCTTTTGCCGGGGGTGCGCATCATCACAGGACAATGATGCATTTTAGAAACCAATGGCCTAGCAACGAAGCCAAATACACCACTTATGCAACTTCTTTCGATACTTATTTTGCCCACAAAAAGGTTGGTTTAGGAGGAATTTTGATGTATGATAACCAAGGTTTTGGAACATTGAACACTTACAGCATAGATATTCAAAGTTCTTATGAAATTAACTTGGACAAAAAGTGGACATTAAGGCCCGGTTTGTCGCTTGGGATTGGTAATAAAAGACTAGCAGACGGATTAACTTACAGCCAACAATTTACAGACATCACGGGTTTTGAAGCTTCTAGAGCCAGTGGTGAAGCATTTCCAAGTTATAGCGTGCTTTATCCAACTGTGGGAGCAGGTGGTGTTTTATACTCCAACAGGATGTGGGTTGGCATTTCTGGGAAACATTTAAATTATCCCAATATAAGCTTTTTAGGTCAAGGACCAAATTCAAAATTACCTGCTAATTTCAATTTTCATGCAGGATATAAAATACCATTGGTTCATGAACCTCACATGGCTTATCTCCAAGATGAAAGAGATATTAGCGTCACTCCCGTTCTTCATTATAAAGCACAAGGAAAATCTGACCAATCCGACGCTGGTGTTTATCTGACTTATGACCAATTATTATTAGGTATTTGGTATAGAGGGATTCCATTGTTAAAGCAATATGAAAGAGGTGAAAAAAACAACGAGTCATTTGTGTTTATGGGAGGTTGGAACATTGATGGATTGACCATTAGCTATGCTTATGATGCTACAATTTCAAAATTAACCGGATATACTGCCGGAGCACATGAAATTAACTTGACCTATATTTTCCAGAAAAAGCACAAACATGGTCACCCACCTTTGAAGGTGTTGCCATGTCCTAATTTGCATCACCCCAACAAACACCATTGATTTCACAATGCCTTTGAACATTGTTATTGTAGGTGCAGGACCTGTGGGGAGTTTATTAGCCATCATGATGGCTAAAAGAGGTAGTAATGTCACTGTTTTTGAGAAAAGAACTGATTGGAGAACCAATACTAACAATTATTCCGGTCGTTCAATCAATTTAGCCTTGAGTGCCAGAGGTTTTAATGCCCTTAAAATGGCAGGATTGGAAGAAAAAGTTCTGGGTCTTTGCATACCCATGACTCAGAGAGCTATCCATGATGAGTCAGGAAAGGTTTATTATCAACCTTATGATTCGTTTGGTAACTCTATTAAATCAATCTCTAGAAAAGTGATTAATACTTTTTTGATAGAGGAAGCTTTAAGTTTAGGTGTGAAAGTTCATTTTGATGCAGAAATTGAAATCAACGCTAAAAATAAATCCGTTTCTTCAAAGTTGATTAAAGATTTCAAGTATGATTTTTTATTTGGGTGTGATGGTGTGAACTCAAAGGTGAGGCAATCGCTGAATGATGAGAAGAATTGTTCACCCAAAATGGAAGCATTGCAATATGGATATAAAGAACTTACACTTTTGAAAAATGATCTGTGGGTTGAAAATGCTTTGCATATTTGGCCTCGGAAAAAATTCATGATGATAGCATTGCCAAATTTGGATAATACTTTCACAGGAACGCTCTTTATGCCAACGGAAAATGAGTTTTCTTTTCAAGAAGCAAGTCAAAATGTTGAGGAGTTTTTCAAGGTTCATTTCAATGATTCATTGCCCTATATCCAAGATTTAAAAAACCAATTTAATAATAACCCGGTCTCAGGTTTGAAAACGGTGCTAAATCCTGCTTGGTATTCAAAAGAGTTAAACATTTGTTTGTTTGGAGATAGTGCTCACGCTATTGTTCCATTTTATGGACAAGGATTGAATGCAGGTTTTGAAGATGTTGCAAAATTTGTTCAAAGTTTTGATGAGATAGAAGGAAATATTAATCTGTTTCCTTTCGAAGATTTCTTTTTGAAGAGAAAAATAAACACTGATGCAATAGCAGATTTAGCACTTGAAAACTTCGTCGAAATGCGTGATAATGTTTCCGATGAAAATTTTAGAAATAAAAAGAAACTTGAGCAACATCTTCAAGGTTTATTCCCTGAAAAATGGATTCCTCAATATTCTCTTGTGACTTTTTCGTCGAACGTTGAATATTCAACCGCACAAAAAGCCGGGGTTTTGCAATCCAAGTACCTCAATGAGATCTATCAAAAGTTTGGAAATCAATTGATGGCAAAAGAGGATTATACTGTTTTTATGGAAAAATATCATCAAGAATTTTCAGCGCTATAGTTTTCGATGGCATTTCTCACGGAACCATGTTTTTTAAGCAAATCTTTAGCGGTTTCTATCGGGATTTTTAAATCATCAGCAATCATTCGAATGGCTCTTTGAATTAGTTTTGAGTTACTGGTTGACATATCCACCATTTTATTTCCTTTCACTCTGCCAAGTTTAATCATGGTGGTGGTCGTAATCATATTTAAAACCATCTTTTGGGCTGTTCCTGCTTTCATTCTGGTGCTTCCACTGATTACTTCAGCACCAACAACCACTTCAACCGGAAAATCAACATGTTGAGCAATCACACTGCCTTTATTGCAAACTACGCAACCAGTTTTTATTCCATTTTCATTGCACCATTTGATTCCACCTAACACATAAGGAGTTTTTCCTGATGCGGCGATGCCGATTAAAAAATCATTTGAATTAATTTGAAATCTTTCTAAATCTTGTTTGGCAAGATTTTCGTCATCTTCAGCTCCTTCGATAGCTTTTCTAATTGCGCCATCTCCTCCTGCAATCAAACCGATTACTCTTTCATGAGGTATACCAAAAGTAGGAGGTATTTCAGATGCATCCAACACACCTAAGCGACCACTGGTTCCTGCACCAATATAAAATAAACGACCTCCCTCAATCATTTTTTCAACAACTGCTTCAATCAAGTTTGAGATGGATTTTTTTTCTAAACCCACAGCTTTGGCAACTTGGTGGTCTTCTTCGTTGATGATGTTGACAATTTCGGAAATAGAAAGCTTATCTATGTTGTGATATTTTGAGTTTGATTCAGTGCTGTTTATCATGATTGATTTTTTTTTAGAAATGAAAAAGGAGCTGAATAGCTCCTTTTTCACTGGCGATTCTTTTTTTAAAATTTTACTTTATGCTGATGTTCATTTCAACCCTTCTGTTTAGCTTTCTTCCTTCTTCAGTGTTGTTATCAGCCTTTGGTTTTGTATCTCCAAATCCTTGTGAATGCACACGCTCCATCGGAACTCCTTTGCTTTCAAGATATTTCTCAACAGCAGCCGCTCTGCGTTTTGACAAATCTAAATTTTTAGCCTTATCACCTTTGTTGTCAGTATGACCTTCAAGTTCAAGGTGATAGTGGTCATTATTAATCAAAATCGTAGCCAAGTCATTCAATGATGGATATGATGATTTCACAATGATGTCTTTTCCTGTTTCAAACAATAGATTGTCAAAAGCTCTTTGCAATGCTTTTTTATCTTCTAATGATAAATCAGGACATCCTCTGTTTGATTTAGGGCCAAATTTTTTAGGACACAAATCTTCATCGTCGAAAATACCATCACCATCTGTGTCAACTTTTCCCGGAGGGCAACCTCTGTTTGATGCAGGTCCGAATTCATTAGGGCACGCATCCTCTGAATCAGGAACTCCATCTTTGTCGGTGTCAGGACAGCCCTTAAACCTAGGTAGTCCGGCAATTTTCGGGCATTCGTCTTCATTGTCAGGTATCAAATCCCCATCAGCATCTCCCCAAGGACAACCTCCATTTTCTCTGGGCCCTTTCTCATTGGGGCATAAGTCTTCATAATCATAAACTCCATCAAAGTCCGTGTCGTATGGACAACCAAATGTGGTTACTTTTTCGCCTTTTGGCGTGTTAGGGCATTTATCAGTGTAATCTGAAACACCATCACCATCTGAATCATGAGCGGAAAATTTATACTGACCTTTTAAATAATCTTTCTCTCTCTCTCTTTTATTTTGTTTTTTCTTGTACTTAGCTGTTTGCTTCGGGTTTTGAGCAGAAATCGGGTTACAAATTACACCCAAAAGAATAGATAATATAAATATACACCTTGCCATAAAACTAGATTATAATCACAAACATACTAAATTCTTGCAATCTGATTTAGTATGGCTTCAAAAAAAATAAAATTTCTAGGTTTAGTTCAAATAATTTACCTTTTTTGAGTGAATTAAACATTCAAATTATGTTGAATTACAAATCTAGTGGAAATGGCAAAACCATTGTTTTCTTGCATGGCTTCTGTGAAGACTTAACTTTGTGGGATTCTTATTTTTCAAATTCCGGCTTTGTAGATTATAGACTTCTTTCAATTGATTTACCCGGACATGGTAAATCAGGTATTTTCAATCATTTTTCAACAATTGCCGAAATGGCAGACATGGTTATTAAAACCTTAGATAAATTAGGAGTCCTTGAATTTGGATTGGTAGGGCATTCATTAGGTGGATATGTTTCTCTTGAAATTGCTAAAAAACTTAAAGAAAGGGTGTTAGGAATATTATTTTTTCATTCTTCGATTTTTTCTGACTCGGAAGAAAAGAAATTAAACAGAGACAAAGTGGTTGAGTTTGTCAAAATCAATGGAGTTACACCTTTTGTCTCTACATTAGTTCCTTCTTTGTTTGACCCAAACAATATTTCCGGTTTGTCAAAAGAAATTAGTAAACTATTAAGCATAGCTCAAGAAACAGATAAGTTAGGATTAATCAACACCACAATCGCTATGCGTAATCGAGAATCATTTAAAGAGTTTGTTAAATCGTTGAAGATTCCGGTTTTTTACATTGTAGGAAAAAACGATAAAGCAGTAACATTCGAGCAAAGTATAGAGCAGATTCAAATACCTCAAAAGTCTTACAGCTTAGTGTTGGATAACGTCGCTCACATGGGAATGTATGAAGCTGAGAAAGATTCAATTTCGTTCATTGAATACTTTTTTAAAACAATTTGATTAATTATTAAACCGTTACTTTTGTAAATTAACACTTAAAAGAATTCTTTAAATCCAAGTGTATATTATTAATTTATTGTTAATTAAATGTGATATTTGGGTTACTAATACGATATTTAGATGTGATATATTATTGGGAAATTACAGATAATTGTACTATTTTGATATATTCTATTGTTTTTTTGAATCGTTACCTTTAATTTTGTGAGGTAATCATCAAATAAATGGGAAAAGCTTACTCTATACTAATTCTTTTTGCCTTATTCTATTCGTCAATTGCAGGATTTTCTCAAAGACTGTACAGAAATACTCCTCCTCCTCCAACAATTAAAAAATATGAGAAGGATACCATTCATATTGACGATGATTCAACATTCTATACGATAGATAATCTTGGAGAAAATGTAAATGACGGACATTTATCTTCCGGACCAAGAGTCTCGCCTGATGGCAAATTTCTTTATTTCTTTAAAATAAACCACGAAAAGAATTTTAAAAATTCAAGAGACATTTGGATTTCTGAATATAATGATAAAGACAGCACATGGGGGGTAGCTTATCATGCGCCTCAACCTTTAAACGACTATGGTCAAAATTCTGTTCATTGGGTTTCTGATGATGGAAATAAACTTTTGTTGCATGGTGTCTATATGAAAAATCTAACAATGAAAAACGGGGTGTCAATGTCAGTTAAGCAACTAGATGGCACTTGGAGTTTTCCCAAAAAAATAAAAATTAAAGGATATAAAAACAAAGAAGTATGCTCATTTGAAATGACTCCTGATGAACAAGTCTTGATTTCAGCTATCAAACAACCCAAGGATACATATGGTAAACAAGATTTATATGTCTCATTTAAAATTGGTGAATTAACATATTCTAAGCCTGTTAATATGGGACCTGTCATTAACACAGCAGGTGCAGAAGCCACAGCATTTTTAGCTCCTGATAATGTCACTATGTATTTTTCTTCTGAAGGGCATCCTAATTCCTTAGGAGGTTTTGACATATATGAAACCAAAAGATTAGACTCCACATGGTTAAAGTGGAGTAAACCTAGACACATTGGAAGACCATTCAATACTGCTGATAATGATTTTTATTTTAGTGTTCCTGATTTAGGAGACTATGTTTATCTTTCTAGAAGGTTTGGAACTAAAGAAGACCAACATTCAGATATTATTAGAATCGGCATTAAAGAATTAGATCCTAAATTAACTGTTTCAGGAATTGTTATTGATGAATATAGTGGTCAGTCCATCAATGCAAATCTAAAGTACATTAGAATTGAAGATAATAAGATAGTAGCCAATGCAGAAGCGAATCCTGATAAGCCATACACAGCTACTTTAGTAGGCTCCAAAAAATTTGCAGTCATAGTAGAGTCTCCTGACTTTATCACTTATATTGATACGATTGATTTAACCAATGCAAAGGGTGGGGCTCAATCAAGAGAAATTAATTATAAGTTGAAAAGAAAACCTGCATTAGTATTAAATGGAAAAGTTTTATCGTCAAAAGATAATTTGCCTATAGAATCTGAAATTATTGTTACTGATAAAAATTCAGGCATGGTTATTTATCAAAAGAAATTAAGCAAGGATGAACCTTATGATGTTAAGTTGCCGGCAGGTTCAGTTTATGATATTAAAGTTAGAGCAAAAGACCATTTAACTGAGGATTTTGTTTTAAATTTAACCGATTTCAATGAATACAAAGAAGACAAGAAAAACTTCATTTTGAAACAAATCGAAAAAGGACTCAAGTTTACTGTTGACAATATATATTTTGAATATAATAAGGCTGATTTAACAAAAGAATCTTTGCCTGAATTGGATAAGTTAGCAGAAGCATTACTGGACGCACCAAATATTAAAGTTGAAATCTCAGCGCACACTGACTGGGTGGGAAATGATCAATATAATCTGACTCTTTCACAAAAAAGAGCTAAGTCGGTTGTTGATTATTTAATATCCAAAGGAATTGAAAAGCGACATTTAGTCTCAAAAGGTTATGGTGAATCCAGACCAATTGCTGACAATAACACAGAAGAAGGTAGAGCAAAGAACAGAAGGGTTGAGTTCAAGATATTAGAAGTGGATTGAACTGAAAAGTCAATTCAAAAATTTTAACAGACCAATTAATTTATAACCACTATGAAAAGAATAGTTGTAGCTATAGCTATGACCAGTAGCTTGTTTCTAGCAGCACAAACAACCATAACGGTGACCAATGCAAACAACGATGGTGCGGGCTCTTTGAGGGCTGCAATTGCTCAATGGATTGGGAATGGTCCCAAAACTATAGTCTTTGACCCTGCAGTTTTTAACAACGATGTAACTGAAATCAGTTTAACTTCAGCATTAAACATCGGGTATTTTGGCGTTGATAATGGAACAGCTCTTATCATCAATGGACAAACAGGGCTTTCAGCAGGTCGTCGGGTTAAAATCACTTTTCCAACCGCATCTGTTTTAGGTGATAATACTTTTATTTTCAATTCCAATAACATTCAATTGGTGGGTTTAGAAATCCATTCAAATCCCGCATCCAATGCATTATTGCTTAGAGGAAATACTCATTTGATTGATAACTGTATTATTAGGGGGAATGCCGGAAATGGTGTTTTCTTGGAATCTGCAAATTCTGTTACCATCAGAAATTCAGAAATTTATTCTAATGCAAGAAATCTTAATAACCAATCTTATTTGTCAGGTATCAGAGTTGAAGGGTCAACAACTGGTGTCATCATCGAGAATAATATTATAGGAACAAATGCGGTTAAAGCAACAGGATTAGGAAATGGTTATGAGGGTATTACACTTTTTCAAGCATCGAATGTAATTGTTAGAAACAATACGATTGTTGGCAATGGTAACTTGAATTCATTCATTCCCGGTGGTGGGGGATTAGGTGTGAGATTAAATGCTAATAACAATACCGTTACCAATAACTCATTCGGCTCGTTTTCTGACTTTTCAGGAATCAATGGAAACTGGAATTATGGTGTTTCCGTTGAAGGTTCTTCAAACAATACCGTTGGTGGAAATGCTTCAAATTTAGGTAATTTAGTAGTTGCTTCGAGAAATGGTGGTGGTATTATCTTGCAAAACGACTTCAACGGAAATGGTTCTTCAAACAACAGCATTCTTTATAATAGAATTGGAAATGTTAACAACAATGCCACGCTTAACATAAACGGACCTGGTATTTTGATTACAGGTTCTTCTAATTCAAATACAATTGGTTCTGAAACAAATCCGAACACCATTTCTTCCTCAAACAATATCAATGGAGTAGAGGTTTCCGGCAACAATGCGAACCGAAACAGAATTGTGGGGAACTCAATCTTTTGTTTGGGTAATGGTAAGGCTATCGCATTGTTAAACAATGGTAATGCCAATTTCTCTTCTGGTAACGCCAATAACTTTTACCAAGAATTAACGCCCGGTCTAGGATTAATTAGGGGTAGAGCAGTGGCAAATTCGAGAATTGATATTTATCGAACTACATCTACTACTTGCCCAAACAATTGTTCTGCATCGCCTGCTACTAATTTTGCATCTGCTCAAACTTGGGTAGCAACAGTGAATGCAAACGCATCAGGAGATTGGACATACAGTGCCGGTATAACTGCCGGAACTGAGTCTCAATATTCCGCAACGGCTACTAGTACTTCCGCTCCCTTAAATAATACTTCTGAATTATTGCCTTGTAAGGAACTTTGTGTAAACGCAGTAGCTCCCACTTCTATTACCAACTCAACTCCCAATATTTGTTCTGGAGCTAATGCAACTTTGACAGCAGTTGGTGGTTCTGGAAATCAGTTTGTTTGGTACACGGGTTCTTGCGGTGGAACTCAAGTTGGAACCGGAACAACTTTGAATATCACAAATTTAACCACTACTACTACTTATTTTGGTCGTTGGGAATCATCCGGTTCTTGTACAAACTCTACTTGTTTACAAGCTACTATAAATGTATTTAATCCCCCCCTCACCACCAACGCAGTAACGGCTTTGTCATCACCCTTGTGCGTAGGCACAGATGGCACAGTGAGGATAGCTAACAGCCAAACAGGCGTAACTTACCAATTACAAATCGGTAGCAACAATGTAGGCACAGCGACACCAGGCAATGGAGGTAACCTAGACATCACCGTACCAAGCGCATCACTAGTGGCAGGCACGAACACCATTACTGTGAGAGCAACGAACACCAACGGCACCTGCCCTGCACAGAC